>VBDA01000139.1 GCA_005883655.1 Betaproteobacteria bacterium
AATGTCGTCAAAGGCGCCAGCACCAAGGGGCATTTGGCGGTTGGGGTGCCCGGCACCGTGGCCGGACTCGAATACGCGCGTGAAAAATACGGCACGCGCTCGCGCGGTGCACTGATCGCGCCGGCGATCAGCTTCGCCAAACGTGGGTTTGTGCTCGATGAGGGCGACATTGCGCTCTTCGCCACCGCCAACGCTGATTTCAAGGACGATGAAGCGACGGCGGCCATTTTCCTCAACCGCGGTCAGCCGTTCAAGGCCGGCGATCGCCTGGTGCAGAAGGATCTGTCGAAGACCTTGGTCCTGATCGCGCAGCGAGGCGCGGACCCGTTCTACCAGGGGCCGATCGCCGATGCGATTGCCGCCTCGAGCGCGGCCGGCAAGGGCATCATCACCAAGGCGGATTTGCAGCAATACAAGGTTCGCGAGCTCGCGCCCGTCGAGTGCGATTATCGCGGCTATCACATCGTCTCGGCGCCGCCGCCGAGCTCGGGAGGCGCGGTCATTTGCGAGATCCTCAACATCCTCGAGGGCTATCCGCTCAAGGATCTCGGATATCGATCGGCACAGGCCGTGCATTATCAAATCGAAGCGATGCGGCATGCGTACGTCGATCGCAACAGCTATCTGGGCGACCCTGATTTCGTGAAGAATCCGCTCGACCGACTGCTGGACAAGGGTTATGCGGAGAAGGTTCGCGCCGCAATCGATCCAGCCAAGGCAGGCGTGTCGCGCGATCTCAAACCCGGTGTTGCGCCGCACGAAGGTGTCAACACGACGCACTATTCGATCGTCGACCGTCAGGGCAACGCGGTGTCGGTGACCTATACCCTGAACGATTGGTTCGGCGCCAAGGTTACCGCGGCGAACACCGGCATCCTGTTGAACGACGAGATGGACGATTTCACCGCCAAGCTCGGCGTGCCCAATCTGTACGGACTGGTACAGGGGCAGGCTAACTCCATTACTCCGGGCAAGCGCCCCTTGAGCTCCATGAGTCCGACCATCGTCTCGCGGGACGGCAAGCCGGTGTTGGTGATCGGCACACCGGGCGGCAGCCGCATCATCACGGTGGTCGTGCACTGCATCCTGAACGTGATCGATTACGGCATGAACATTCAGGAAGCGATCGACGCCCCGCGTTTCCATCAGCAGTGGCTGCCGGAGACGACCAACGACGAACCTTTTGCGTTGAGCCCCGATACGCGCAAGATCCTGCTCGGCATGGGGCACCGGCTCGCCGATCCCCAACCTGCGGGTCACGCCGCGGGCATCCTCGTCGGTGCGCCGTCTCTGGGTGGCAAGCCGCGCGGTAACGAACGCTTCTACGGAGCTAACGATCCCCGGCGAGGAACGGGTTTGGCGTCAGGATATTGAAAATAGAGACTGTCACCGCAAGCAGCTTCGCATTCGGGCTGGCTGGCACGGATCATCACCAGTTTGCAGCCCGCAGCTCGGCGAGCGATCTGCCCGCGAATGCAGCGGCACTAGCGCGCAGCAGGAGAAGCGCTCGATCGGCTCGTCGAGGCCGCCTTATCGCTGCGTGAATCCTGCGGCAATTTTGCGTCGCCGATAAGCGCCCGGCAATCGACGTCAGGCGCGCCGCCAAAATCGACCAGAGCCAGCAATGCCAAGGGTGGCGTGACCGATGCCAGTCCGGCAGACGCACCGAGACGGGCAGCGACCTGGCCCACATCCGGATGAATGGCGGGGGTCTTGAAGGTGCCCCCGACAACGATCGGGCCGCGCAAGGCAAGCAGGCTCGGCTTCTTGGACTTCGCTTTCAGGTGAAGATCGTACTTCTCGTCGCGGAAGTTGATGCTGCCATCGCCGTTGATGGTGACGGCGGTCGTATCGATGACCATGAGATCCGGAACCATTTCTCCGTTCGCCACCCTGAACGACGCGACCGCGCAACGAATCTCGGAAGTATTGTCCCCCTGCAGCAGCAGCGCCGCGGCGCGCGCGAGGTCGAGATTGGTCATTACCAACGTCAGCGTGCTCGCTTCACCGCCGTGCATGATCATGGCGCCCTCGCCGTTCGTGGAAGCGAACATCGCGGCAACTGTATTGCCCTGGGTCTTGAAGCTGGCGCGGCCTCCGAACCGTCCCGCGGTACCTTGGGGCGACGCGAGCTTCGGGAAAATCTGCTTGAGCTCGACGTTGCGCACCTCGATGTCTCCCTGCGTGCGCGCGATCTCGCGGTTGGCGTCGAGCGACAATTTCGCGACCACGTGACCGCCGCCGATGCCGAAATCAAGTGGCTCGAAGCGCAGCACGCCGTCCTTCAGAAACAGGTGCGTCGACAGATTGTCGATTGGGGCATCGGTCCAGGTGACGCTGGTGCCACGGAATTTGATATCGGCATCGGCGATGCGAAAGCGTTCGAACTTGAAGGGCTCGTCCGGCAGCGCGCGCGCCGAGACGGCGCGACGCGCTGTCGCCCGCTGCTGCTCGCCCGTTTTCACGCCGGTTGTCGGTTCTCCCGGGGGCAGGCCGACGAATCCTCCCAGGTCCTTGTAGTTGAAGCGGCGTGACGCCAGATCCGCGGTGACTGACGGGCGGGGCTGCGACAAATCGACCTGAAAGTCGCCCGCAAGGTCACTGTCTCCGACGGTACCTTTGAACTGGCGATACGACCAGTGCTTTTCCCTGTGCGCGAGCTCGCCCGACAGCTTATACGGTGGCGTCCACGGAATCGGTAGCGGAACGATCGGGTAGAGCTGCGACAGATCCTTTCCCTGCAGCCGAAGCTCACCCTTCACGTGCTCGACTTCGGATGGGACGACGGTACCCGCGAAGCGC
>VBDA01000038.1 GCA_005883655.1 Betaproteobacteria bacterium
GTCGGTCTTGGCCAGCACCATCGCCATGTTCGACATGACGCTCTTGAAAAACGGCCAGCGCGCGTACATTTCGGAAAGCAATGACAATCGCGCGCGATCGGTCGCGAGCCAGGCGTCGACTGCGCTACCGAAGCCGTACCAACCCGGCAGCATCAAGCGGCATTGCCCCCAGCTGAACACCCAGGGTATGGCCCGCAAGTCCTCGATCTCCGACGACGCGGTGCGCGATGCCGGCCGGCTGCCGATATTGAGCTCGGCGATCTCGGCGATCGGCGTCGCAGCGCGGAAATAAGCGACGAATTCGGGTGTGGCGTAGACCAGCGCGCGATAGGCAGGAAGCGCGTGCGCTGCACCGATCTGCTCGGTGTCGAGCAGGCTCGCTTCCAAGGTCGCCGCGACCAGCGTTTCGAGATTGCGGCGGCCGAGGTCGGGATCGGAATACTTGCTGGCGATGATTTCGCCCTGCTCGGTGATGCGCAGTCCGCCGGTGACGCTGCCGGCGGGCTGAGCCAGGATCGCCTCGTAGCTCGGGCCGCCGCCGCGTCCCACCGTTCCTCCTCGGCCATGAAACAAGCGCAACTTGACGCGCGAGTCGCGAAACGCGCCGACCAGCGCCAGCTCGGCGCGATAAAGGGCCCAGTTGGCAGCGAGGTAGCCGCCGTCCTTGTTGCTGTCCGAATAGCCGAGCATCACTTCCTGCCAGTCGCCGCGGCCCGCCAGCCACGCGCGGTAGCAGGGCAAGGCAAACGCGGCACACATGATGTCGGCCGAACGCTCCAGATCGTCGATTGTCTCGAACAACGGACTGATGTTGAGCGCCAGCGTCTCGCCGCGTAGAAGGCCGGCTTCCTTCAGCAGAACGCCGACCTCGAGCAGATCGCTGACCGAGGCACATTTGGAGATGACGTAATTGGATAGCGCCTCCGCACCGAAGCGCGCGTGAATATCCGCCGCCGCACGCAGGATCGCGAGCTCGGACGCGGTGCGCGGCGAATATTCCAGGTGCGGCGAAAACAGCAAGCGAGGCCCGCCGAGCTCATTCACCAGCAACGCGATGCGTTCCGCCTCGGCAAGCGTAGCGTAGTCGTCGGCGACGCCGGCACGCGCGAGAAGCTCGCCGACCACGGCTTCGTGTATGTCGGCGTTCTGACGCAGATCGAGCACCGCGAGGTGAAATCCGAAAACCTCGACGGCGCGGATCAGCGGATCGAGCCGGCCGGGGGAAATGAGCTGCGCGCCGTGCGTGGCGAGCGAGGTCCGAATGATCGACAGATCGGCCACCAGCTCCGCCGGCGTGGCATAAGGCTCGAGCTCGGCCTTGGGTGTGAGTGGCGGAACATACTGGGCAAGCGAGCGCGCCGTCGCGGCGATACGTGCGTAGACGCCGATCAAGGCCTGCCGATACGGCTCGTCCCTGCGGTGCGGATTGATGTCGTGTCCCGCATGCGCCAGCGCCAGCAGCTCTGCGGTCGGCGTCACCAGTTGCGTCGACAACGATAGCTCGGCGCCGAGACGGTGCACTTCATCAAGGTAGTGTTCGAAGGCCACGCAGGCCTGCGCTCGAATCGCATGCTGCAGTGTCTCGGCGACCACGTTGGGATTGCCGTCGCGATCGCCCCCGATCCACGAGCCCATGAGGAGGAACGACGGCACGGCGACGTCCTCGCCGCATTCCTGCGCGCAGCGCGCTTCGACTCCCGCGTAGAGCCGCGGGATCTCGTCGAAGAACGTCTGACGATAGTAGGCGATGCCGTTGTCGATTTCGTCCTTCACTTCGAGCTTCGACAGCCGCAGCATCGCGGTCTGCCAGTGTCCAAGCCCTCCGATTCGTCGGGCGTCAGAACGACGCGGTCACGCCACTGCAGCAGGCGCGCGATCTCGCGCTCGCTATCGAGAATGCTCCTCCGCTGCACCTCGGTGGGATGCGCGGTCAGCACCGGGCTTACCAGCGCATCGTCGAACCAGCGCGCGAGCACGTCGCCACTGATCCGCGCCTGCGCAACCCGCTCGAGCGCGTGCAGAAGACTCCCGATCTGTGGCGCGGAGCCGGCCAACGCATGGGCGCGCCGGCGTCGGTTCTGATGCACGTCCTCGGCGATATTGACCAGGTGCGAGAAATACGAAAACGCGCGGACGACGTCGAGTGCCTGGGCGATCGGAAGCTCGTTGAGCAGCGTATCGAGCTCGCGTTTGACGGCGGGGGCATGGTCTGCTCCCGCACGTCGAAACGCGATAGCGGTCTGGCGGATCGCTTCGATACACTCGAAGCCCTGCTCACCTGTCTGCGCGCGCAATACGTCACCCAGAATGCGGCCAAGGAGGCGCGTATCTTCCTTGAGGGGAAGGTCTTTATCGGTCGCGGTGTCCATGGCTCAAGATGCTGGCACTTGATTGGCAACTGAATTGGCAGCTGCGTTGACAACCACCCACGCCTGCGTACCCCCGGGAACGCAAACCGCTGCACTCGATTGTAGCGAGTTTGCGTAGACTCGCCGCGATCGCTTGCGCTTGCACCGGCGCAGTACATTATTGTCCTGTAAAAGCTCGCTTGACCTCCTGAGACAGCCTCCACACCGCGGACGCGTACAAGCGGCTCCGGTTGTACCGCGTCAGCACGTACCAGTTGTTGAATACCATCCAATAGCTGGGCTCGCCCTCCTCTTCGAGCATCAGGACGCCCACCGGGTCAGACCCTGGAGATTCGGGGATGCCGGTGGCCATTTCACGAATGCCGGTGGCAGATTCACCAATGTCTGTAGCATTGACGCCGTCAAGCTGCCACGATTCCAGCGTCCGCCTGTCGGAGATGCCGCCATCGAGCATGCGTTCGACCTCTTCGCGCTTGTCGACATCGATGCTCGCCGGCTTCATGACGGATTCGCCTGTTTGCCAACCATGCCATGCCAGATAGTTGGCGACGCTGCCAACAGCGTCGTCGACGTCGGCTGCCAGATCGATCTTTCCATCGTTATCGTAGTCGACGGCGTAATCGCGCAAGCTGCTCGGCATGAACTGTGGCAGCCCTTGCGCGCCGGCGTAGGAGCCTTTGGGCGCAAGTGGAGAAATCTTCTGTTCACGCGCTTGCAACAAGAACTGCTTGAGCTCATTGCGAAAATATTCGGCGCGCCGCGGATCGTCGAACGCGAGCGTCGTCAAGGCGTCAGCAACCCGGTAGGAACCGGCATTGCGGCCGTAAAACGTCTCGACTCCGATGATAGCGACGACAATTTCGGCGGGTACGCCGAATTCGTTCTGCGCCCGCTCGAGCGTCGCCGCGTTTGCGCGCCAGAACGCAACACCACCGTCGATCCGCGAGGCGCTCAGAAACTGCGGTGCATATTGGTACCATTTCGGCGGCTCGAGCACCGGGCGCGATATCGCGTTGATGACCGATTGCTGATAGCGCACCTTGGCAAAGAAGCGCCGCAGCGCGCGTGCGTCGAAGCCGGAATCGGCGACCATCTCGTCGATGAAGGCACTAACGTCCGGACGATCGATATAACTCTGTGGAGCAGTCGCCGGCGCCGCAAATGCGGTTGACGCGGCAAGGAATGCGGCAAGCGTAATCACGCGCATCAGCGCTCGTGCGCGCATCGCCTGTTGCACAATCGTCGTCATGGGCGACGAATGTTATCATCCGGCCCGCCCACGCTGAGCTGCTCGATCGCGCTCAGTCGAATTTTCGCTCTTCATCGATGCTCTACCCAACTTTCCGTCCGCTGCTGTTCAAGTTCGACCCGGAGACGGCGCACGAGCTCGCGTTTGCGGCGCTCGACCTGGCAACGGCGCTTGGCGTCGCGCAGAGATTCGCGCCGCAGGCCGCCCCCTCGCCGGTCAAGTTGATGGGACTCTCGTTTCCAAACCGTGTCGGGCTTGCCGCGGGCCTGGACAAGAACGCCGCTCATATCGATGGCCTGGCGACATTCGGGTTCGGTTTCATCGAATGCGGCACCGTGACTCCTCGAGCGCAGCCTGGCAATCCCAAGCCGCGGATGTTTCGGGTGCCAAGCGCCGAGGCGCTGATCAACCGCCTCGGGTTCAATAACCACGGCGTCGATCAATTCCTCGCTAACGTCATTCGCTCACGTTTTGGGAGACCAGGATCGGGTAGCGGGATTCTGGGACTCAACATCGGCAAGAATTTCGACACGCCGAACAACCTCGCCGTGAACGATTACCTCACCTGCCTGCGAGCCGTGTACCCCTATGCGAGCTACGTTACGGTAAACATATCATCGCCCAACACCCAGGGATTGCGCGAGCTGCAAACAGGTGCTGCGCTGGAGAATCTTCTGACGAGCCTCAAAGCCGAGCAGACGAAGCTCGCGCAGAGACATCGAAAATACACGCCGCTGGTCGTGAAGATCAGCCCGGATCTTTCCAAGAACGAGATTCGGCTGATCGCGGCGATGCTGATGCACCACAAGATCGACGGTGTGATTGCGACCAATACCACCGTCGATCATCGCAGAATTGCCGGTCAGCCGCATGCCGAAGAAGAGGGTGGCTTGTCCGGACGACCACTCAGAAGCAAGGCAACGGCGGTGATCGGGGTTCTCGCCGAAGCGCTGGACGGGTCGCTGCCGATCATCGGCGTCGGCGGCATCATGTCAGGCGCGGACGCGAGAGAAAAAATTGCGGCGGGCGCCGCGCTGGTGCAGATCTATACAGGTCTCATTTACAAGGGGCCCGCACTCGTCGCCGAGATCGCCGAAGCCCTCGCGTCCGCGGCGCCGGCACTGTGAACTTATACGAAGCCGGCTAGAAGCCGAGGCAGAAGGGGTGTCAAGCGGCTTGCGGCGCCGGTGTGGCGTCGGTGCCGAACTTCTCTTCCAGCTTCGCCATCATGCTGACGAAAGCGCGATCGACCAGGGGCGCGGCTTCGACCAATCGCGCGCGGTCAGTGCGGAATCGCTCGGCCAGCTCGTCTGCGGTGAGCGACACGGCCTTCTGACCTTGGCGGTTGGTAAACAGATAGGTCCCGCGCAACGGACTGACCCACGCCAGCTTGGCAAAGGCGAGGTGACCGTCTTCGCCCTCGAATTCGACCCACATGCCTCGCTCGAGGCTCGCCGCGACTTCGGCGAAGCGATCCTGGACCGGCGCGGGCACTGGCTCCGGTTCCGGTGCCAGCGGCGCTGGCGTCATCGCCTGTGCCAGTGCACGCGCCTTGTTTGCCGTCTCGATGTCACCCTTGGCGGTCGCCTGCTCGGCGGCCACGGTTGCCGCTTCGGCTACTGCCACCGTCGGCAGCGGAGTCGACGCGAGGCTGGGCTTGACCGCCGCGGCATGCGCTTCCACCAGGTTCGACATGAAAGTTTCGCGCTCGCCCGGCTCCCAGGCCACGTTGTGGAGACCGCCATGAAGCTGCTTCAGCAGGTTGCGAAGCATCGCCACCAGCTTCCTGCGGTCCTCGGTCAGCCGTTTGGGCTGAACGCTCCATACCAGATCGTCGAGCGTCGCAAGCGCCGAGTTCCAGGCCTCGCTCTCCTCTCCCTGGTTGAGATGAATCTGGGTGAGCGTGTTGATCCATTTGTCGCGCAGAAAGGACGCCAGGAAGTTCGGTGCCGGGAATTCGCGCAGACGCCGCTCGATTTCCGACCGGGCGACCAGCCGCGCGATTTCATGCTGGTCGCGCTGATTGATTTCGTCGGCGGTCGACTGGATGGTGAGCTCGGCAGTTCTCCCCCCGTCGGCGAGAAAGGCCTCCAAGTCTTTTCGCAGCTCGTCGAACAAGCCGATGTCGTCGGTGAAGTCATCGAGGACGCGACGAACGATTTGTTCGATCTTGCGATACAAAGGGTCGTCCTGACCCATCGTCGGCGACGTGCCGATGCCGGCATCCGCCAGCGCGTTGACCAGCAGTCGCGACGGATGCGATTTCTTGGAGAAGAAGGCGCCGTCGAGCATCGCCGCCTTCAGCACCGGTATCTGCAAGCGGCCGACCAGCGCCTTGATGCTGTCGGGAAGGTCTCGCGTCTCGAAAATGAAATCGAACAGCATCGCCACCAACTCGATGGTCATCGCCTCGAGCTGGTTGGCGCGTTCGCCGAGCGGCGACTCCTGTATATCGCGCAGGACATTGTGCATGTCCTGCTGGAGTCCGGTGACATGCAAGGGCACGCCGCCAACATCGAACCCCGTCTCGCCGTGCTGCAGGCGGCCCAGCGCATCGGCCAGTTCGGGCGTGATCAGAATGCGCTGGCCGCCCATCTGGCCCACTTGGCCCATCTGCGCGCCCGCACCCCCGCCGGCGCCAAAGCCGAAAGCGCCGGCCCGAAAACCCATGCTTAGCGAGGTCGGCCCAGCGCCGTCCAGCGATGGAACCCGGATACCTCCCGGCGGCAAGCCAGCGCGCATTTTCGCCCCCGAGGACCGCATCGCCATGTTCGCATTGACCAGGCGCTGCAGCACCGCCATCAGATCGATCTCGGGGGCCGGTCTCGCGTCCTGCTCGCCCTTGCCGTCGCCATGCGCGCGGTCGCCATGCGCGCGGTCGGCCGCTTGCGAGCGGGTGATCGCTACCCGATGCTTGGGCAAAATCTGCAGGCCTTCGATGTGGCGATTCAGATCCGCATAAATCGCGTTGATATCGCCGAGCGAGGTCTGGTTGAGCTCCTTCAGGATGGCGAGCTTGATGCGCTCGTCGCCGCCGATGCCATGAAGCGCTTGGGCGAAAGCCTCGACGATGGTGGTCGGGGCAAGCGGATTGGCGACGGTTTCCAGGTCGGGCCGGCCGAGCAGGTAGCCGATGCCTCGATTGAGCTCCCTCAATTCGGCCTCGCACTGATTCTCCACCACGCGGATAATGTTGCTGCAAAGAACCGATTCGTCCATGGCGCTGGTATCGACCAGCGTCAGTTTCTTGACGTCGACTTGCGAAAAATGCTCCTTGGCCTCGGACCTGCCGCCCATGCGCTCGTCGAGCAGCTTGCGCAGATTGCGTTCGAAATCCGTCATCAGCGTGTTGCGCTGCTTGATCAGGACGGCGCGCGAATCGAGGCAAAGCATCTGCTCTTCGCGTATACCGGAGCGCTCGGCGCGTGCCATGAGCAGATCCCCGACCCGGTCGAGCAGGGATGTAAACGACAACAGCAGTCGATGAATGGCCAAGTCCCGGCAATCGCCGAGAATTCTGGCCAGATCTTGCGGCACCTGACGACGGACGGTCCGTTCGCCGGAAGTTGTTGTGGCGGTCACCCTGTCCTTTGCCGGATGTCGGGGGAAACGTGGCGCGGATCGCGCCACCCCTGCCTCACCCCAACCGTTTGCCGAAGGGCCGCTTCGGGCCCAATGATCGGCAACTTACTGTATCACGCGCGCTTAGAGGCGCCAACGTGAAAAATCACTACTTATCCGCGCGAAAGCTCCGTCCAGGCCTTTTCCAGACGTTTGTATGACACGGGCTGAGGCGTCCTGAGTTCTTCGGCGAACAAGGATACCTTGAGTTCTTCGATTTGCCAGCGAAAGGCCTCCAAGGCGGGCTCCGCCTTGCGCGTTGCGGCGTTGGCGGCGCGGCGCTGCGCATATCGTTGCCAGAGCTCTGCGACCGCTTGTGAATGTTTGGCGTCGCGTGCCGGGTTTTCACCATATTTCGCCAACCGACGCTCGAGCGCTTTCAGATACCGCGGCAGGTGCGTGAGCTGGGGCCAGGGTGTCTCGGAAAGGAATCCGGGATGGAGCAAGGCATCGCGTTGCGCGCGAAGGTCGGCGGCCAGGCGAGCCTGGGATCCGGGCAACGCGCCGATCTGCTGCGAGAGGGTGTGGTATTCAACCGCGATCGCGGCAAGCAAGCGGAAGGCGCTCTCGGCGACCGCGGGCAGTCGCACCCTTGCGCGCTTGACCTGCTCGGCGTACGCGCCTTCGGACCGGGGCAGCGGATCCTCTCCAATGAAAGCGCGGTCGCAGATCGCGGCCACGACGTCGCCAAGCAAGGCGCCGGCCGGGATGGCGGGCTTCAGCATCAGGGCGGTTTGAGTGAAACCCGGCGGATGCTTCTCCAGCCGCTGCAGAGCATCCTTGAACTGCCGCTTGAGCAGACGCAGAAGGGCGAGGCGGGTCGACGCATCGGCCGCGCTCTTCGTATCGAGGAGCTTCAGCGAAACACTTTCGCCCTGGTCGACGAGCGCCGGGTAGCCGGTGAGCTTCCTGCCTTCCCGTTCGATGACGAGCGATTCCGGCAGATCGCCGAAGTTCCAGGTCTTGATGTCCGTGCGCTCGAACGCTAGACCGGCAGCGGAAAAGGTCAATTGTGCCGCTTCCCCGAGTTGCGCCTTGAGCGCAGGGAGATCGCGACCGCTGCCGAGCTCGCGGCCATTGGGGTCGACCACGCAGACGTTGACAAGAAGATGCGCCGGCACCTCCGATCCTCCCCATACATCGTTCGGCATGGCAGTCCCGAGGCGCGTGGCGCAAAACGCGCGCAACGCATCGCTCATCTCGCGCGGCGCCTCCGTCGCCTCGCTGGAATGCGACGATCGCGGTGCCCCATCGGGTGTTTGCGCCTCGAGAAATGCGGTGACGACCTCGGGCAGCGGCGTTAGGCGCTGGCGCCAGGCCTTGGGCAATGCCTTCATGTACCAGGTCACCTTTTCGCGGACCATTCCCGGAACCAGCCATGACAGCCGTTGCGCATCGACCTGGTTGAGAAGCGCGAGCGGTACGGTCAGCGTAAGGCCGTCGAGCGGATGCCCCGGTGCGAAGCGGTATTTGAGCGGTAGTCGGACGCCTGCCATCTCGAGGAACTCAGGATATTGCGCCTCGGTCACCCCAGAGGCGCCGTGACGCATCAGCTCCTCGCGCGTCATGAGCAACAAACGCGGATGGTCGCGCTCCGCCTCGCGGCGCCAGCGCTCGAACGACGCCGCCGAGCAGACGTCGGCAGGAACTCGCTCGGCGTAGAACGCGTAAATGGACTCGTCGTCGACCAGCACATCCTGACGGCGCGCCTTGTGTTCGAGCTCGGTGATGTCATCCACCAATTGTCGGTTGTGATTGAAGAACTGTGCCTTGGTTACCAGCTCACCGGCGACCAGGCCCTCGCGAAGGAATACTTCGCGCGCGGTCGTAGGGTCGACCGCAGCGAAGGAAATGCGCCGCCGCGGCATCAGCGTGAGCCCGTAAAGCGCGACCCGCTCGGCGCCGACCACTTCGCCCCGCGTCGCGTCCCAATGGGGATCGAAATAGGTCCTGTCGACCCGGTCTCCGGCAACTTCCTCGATCCAGTCGGGATCGATACCGGCCGCGCAGCGCGCGTACAGCCGTGTGGTCTCGGTCAACTCGGCAGCAAGCACCCATTTCGGTGGTTTTTTTGCGATGCCTGAGCCCGGGTGCAAAAAGAACTTGATCCCTCGCGCACCGAGATACTGTCCATCGCCCGAGGTCGCGTTGTCGGCTTTGGCGCCGATGTTCGACAGCAAGCCCGCGAGCAGGGCGCGGTGGATCACCGCGTAGCGCGCAGCATCGACGGCAGCAGGCAGTTTTTCCCTCCACGTCCAGCCGAGCTCGGCGACTTGTTCGACAAGCTGCCGGTGCAGATCGCGCCATTCGCGCAGCCGCAAATAGGACACAAAATGCGACCGGCAGTGCTCGACCAGGCGGCGATGCGGCAACTTGTCGGCAAGTGCATCGGAAAAGAATTGCCACAGCGCAATCAGGCTCAAGAAATCGGAGCGCTCGTCGCGAAATCGCAAATGCGCCTGATCGGCCGCATGCCGCTTGTCCATGGGCCGATCGCGCGGATCGGGTACCGCCATGGCGCTCGCAATGACCAGCATTTCGGCAAGGCAGCCGGCGTCCTTCGACGCAAGAATGATGCGGCCGATCCGCGGATCGACCGGCAGCTTCGCCAGCTCACGTCCCAGCGAGGTGAGAGCGCGTTGAATGTCGACGGCGCCGAGCTCTTGCAGCAGCTGGTAGCCGTCGGCTATGGCACGCGGACTCGGCGGTTCCGGGAACGGAAACGAAGCGACGTCGCCCAGATCAAGCGACGCCATGCGCAGTATCACCGCCGCAAGCGACGAACGCAGAATCTCAGGCTCGGTGTATCGAGGACGGGCGCTGAAATCAGGGTTATCGTAGAGACGCACGCATATCCCGGCGGCGACGCGGCCACAGCGTCCGGCGCGCTGATTGGCGGCCGCCTGCGAGACCTTTTCGATCTGCAGAAGCGTCACCTTGTTGCGCAGCGAGTAACGCTTGATCCGCGCCAGGCCCGAATCGATCACGTATCGGATGCCGGGTACGGTGAGAGATGTTTCAGCGACGTTGGTGGCAAGAACGATGCGGCGCCCGCGGCTCGGCGCGAACACCTGTTGCTGCTGCTCCATCGACAGCCGCGCAAACAGCGGCAGGATCTCCATCGAAGAAGCATATGGCCGCCGGGCGAGGCTCCGGGACAAGAGCTCGGCGGTCTCACGGATTTCGCGCTCGCCGGGAAGAAATACAAGAATGTCGCCCGGACCTTCGCGCCACAAATCCTCCGTCGTCGCGACGATCGCCTCTTCGAGCGCCTCCTCGTCGTCGGCCTCGTTCTCGCCGGCCGGATCCTCGCCTGCACCCAACGGGCGGTAGCGAATCTCGACCGGGAACATCCGTCCCTCGACGTCGATCACCGGCGCGCTCGTCGTTCCGTCCCCGAAATGGCGGGCGAAGCGGTCCGCATCGAGCGTCGCCGAGGTGATGATCAGCTTGAGATCGGGCCGCCGCGGCAACAACTGCTTCAAGTAACCCAGTAGAAAATCGACGTTCAGGCTGCGCTCGTGGGCTTCGTCGATGATGATCGTGTCGTAGGCGGTGAGCATGCGATCGGCCTGAGTCTCGGCCAGGAGGATGCCGTCGGTCATCAATTTGATATACGCGTCGGGACGCGTCTGGTCGCTGAAGCGCACCTTGTAACCGACGATCTCTCCCAGCGGCGTGGCCAGCTCCTGCGCGATCCGCGTCGCGACGCTGCGGGCGGCGATGCGTCGCGGCTGCGTATGCCCGATCAGCCCGCGGATGCCGCGCCCGTGCTCGAGGCAGATCTTGGGCAGTTGCGTGGTCTTGCCGGAGCCGGTCTCGCCGCAGACGATGATTGTTTGGTGCTCACGCATTGCGGCGGCGATGTCGTCGCGCCGCGCCGACACCGGGAGCTCCGGCGGGTAAATGATTCGCGGGATGCGTGTCGCGCGGCGCAACGCGCGGTCGCGCGAAGCGGCGATCGCGCGCGCAACGCGTTCGATCTCGGCCGGCGGCACACCCGCTCTTTGCAATCGTCCGAGGCTCCGCGCCAGCTGAGCATGGTCGGCAGCCATGCCCTCGCGTAGTTCGGCAAGCATCTGCTCAAGACGGTCAACGGTGGCGTGGGAGCGCATGGTAGAAGATGGTTCGGGGCGGCATTCTATCGCGACCCGACGAGCTGGGGTTATGATGGTCATCCTTCCTTTGGTACGGAGCCGCCGTCATGTTGCGCTTAGCTTTGCTGACCCTTGCTTTGACGACGCTTGGCCTTGGAGCGGTCGACGCGAAGACGCTGCGCTGGGCCGGACGCGGCGACATGCAGACCACCGACCCGCATTCGCAGAACGAGAATCTGACCAACAACATCAATATCCTGGTCTACGAGCCGCTGCTCGTTCGGAGCAAGACCCTTGAGCTGTTACCTGCGCTGGCCGACTCGTGGCAGCAGCTCAACCCAACGACCTGGCGCTTCCACCTACGCCCGGGTGTCAAGTTTCACGACGGCACTCCCTTTACCGCAGATGATGTTGTGTTCTCGTTCGAACGTGCACGTGCCGATACCTCGCAGCTTCGCGTCTACGCCAACGCGTCGGGCATCCCGAAGAAAGTCGACGAGCTGACGGTCGATTTCACGACCAGTGGCCCGAACCCGATCGAGCTCGAGCACATCAACACCATCAACATCATGAGCCGCGCGTGGTGCGAAAAAAATCGCGCGACCAAGCCACAGAACTACACCCAAAAAGAAGACATGATCACCGCGCACCAGGCCAATGGCACCGGCCCGTACATGCTCAAGTCACGCGAGCCGGACATCAAGACGGTGCTGACCAAGAACCCCAACTGGTGGGGCATCAAGGAAGGCCGGTTCGAAGGCAACGCCGACGAGGTCATCTACTTGCCCATCGTCTCCGACGCGACCCGCGTCGCGGCGCTGATGTCCGGAGAGGTCGATCTCATCAACGATCCGCCGCCGCAGGATGTGCCTCGATTGAAACAGGATCCGAACATCAAAGTGCTCGAGGGCGCCGAGAACCGTATCGTGTTCATCGGCATGGATCAGAAACGCGACGAGCTCCTGTATTCGAGCGTCAAGGGTAAGAACCCGTTCAAGGACAAGCGCGTGCGGCAGGCGCTGTACCAGGCGATCGACATCGATGCCATCAAGGCCAATACCATGCGCGGTCTTTCGCAGCCGTCAGGGGCGCTGTTGTCAGCGCCGGCGCAGACTACTCCGGAGCTCGAGAAACGGCTTGCCTTCGATCGTGCCAAGGCCAAGCAGCTGATGGCCGACGCGGGCTACGGCGACGGCTTCGAGGTGACGCTCGACTGCCCCAACAACCGCTACATCAACGACGAGAAGATCTGTCAGGCGCTGGCCGCGATGTGGGCCCAGATCGGGATCAAGGTCAGCGTCAATGCGATGCCGCGCGCGAACTATTTTCCCAAGCTGGAGAAGACCGATACCAGCATGTACATGCTCGGCTGGGGCGGCGGCTCGACTGACGGCATCTTTATCCTTCAGCCCGTGCTGTCGAGCTACAACGGAAAAGGCGATGGCGACTATAACTATGGCCGCTACACCAATCCGAAGCTCGACGAGCTGATCGCGAAAATCAAGGTCGACATGAATCCCGACGTCCGGCTCAAGGAAATTCGCGACGCGCTGGCGGCGCACAACGCAGAGATCAACCATCTTCCGCTGCACCGGCAGGTCATTCCCTGGGCGACGCGCAGCAATGTCACCGCGGTTCACCGCGCCGACAACCAGGTCATGCCGTACTGGGTGAAGGTGCAGTAGGGCGCTACCGC
>VBDA01000140.1 GCA_005883655.1 Betaproteobacteria bacterium
CCGATGAGCTTTCTCCCGTTTCGCGGTCGCGTCGCGCCCGGTGACCGTACGGTACGGGTCGACAGCGTCGACATCGCGCTGCCAGAGGTGCACGAGGGCAGCGCAGACGCTGAACTGGTTCTCGGCGTGCGGCCGGAGCATATCGAACTGTCCGACGATTCACCGCTCCGCGCTGAAGTCGTCGACGCCGAGTACATGGGCACGACGCAGATCGTCACTCTGAACACCGCCACCGGCGCGAGCATGAAAGCGCGCATTGCGGCACATATCTGCGTGCGGCCGGGGGAGAGCACGGGGATCAAATTCCGCCCTGGCCAATTATCGCTTTTCGACAAGGCGTCCGGTCGCGCACTCCGCACGGCATTGCACGACGGAGGCGCGCATGGCTGAACTGGTCATGACGGGCGTGACCAAGCGCTTCGGAGCGACCGTCGCCGTGGCGGACCTGACCCTTACGGTCGGTGACGGTGAATTCCTCGTGTTGCTGGGACCGACCGGCGCCGGCAAGACTACGACATTGCGTGTCGTCACCGGCCTGGAACGGCCCGATGCCGGCCGCGTGCTGCTCGGCGGGCGCGATGTGACACGAGAACCTCCGGCAGCCCGCGATACCACTTTCGTCTTCCAACAGTACTCGCTCTATCCGCACCTCACCGTCTACGACAACTTGGCGTTTCCGCTGCGCTCGCCGGCGCATCGTGAGCCCGAGGAGCGCATTCGCGCACGGGTCGGCGAGATCGCCCGCTTGCTGCACATCGAGGACAAGCTGACCAATCGCGCGACCGAGCTCTCGGGCGGACAGATGCAGCGCGTGGCGATCGGCCGCGCACTCGTCCGCCGCCCGTCGATCTACCTGATGGACGAGCCGCTGTCGTCGCTGGACGCCAAGTTGCGCGCCGAGTTTCGCGTGGAACTGAAGCGTATTCAGCGCGAGGTCGGGGCAACGATCCTCTACGTGACGCACGACCAGACCGAGGCGATGACCATGGCCACCCATATCGGCGTGCTCGATCAGGGCCGTCTGGTGCAGATCGGCAGCCCGCGCGCGATCTACGCGGATCCAATCAACAGCTACGTGGCCACGCGGCTGGGGAGTCCGGCAATCAATCTCATCCCTCGCCGGCTTTACCCCGATATCGAGGCGCCGACTGGAGCGGCGACGATCGGCGTGCGCACCGAGCACGTACGCATCCGCAGGAGCGCCAACGGCAGCGCCGTCGGTCGGGTGAAGTGGATCGAGCACCTTGGCGATCAAAACCACCTGCATGTGACGATCGCCGACACCGATGTGGTTACGCTGTGCGACCGTGACGCGGGTGTCGTGGTGGGCGATGCGGTCGATGTCGAATTGACGGCACCGTTGTTCTTCGCGGCGAACGGGGAACGCGTTCGCGCGGGCTAAAGAGCCACTGATGGAATCATCGGCGCAAAGAAGGCTCATCGAAGAGGTAGCGAACGTCGTGATCAGCCATGCCGACGAGCTGACCACGCTCGACCAGGCCATCGGCGATGGCGACCACGGGCTCAACATGAAGCGCGGAGCCTTGGCAATCCTCGAACGACTGGACGATCTCGCCGCGAAGCCGCTGCCCGATGCGTTAACGGCGGCGGGCCAAACGCTGGTGATGAAGGTCGGAGGCGCATCGGGCCCTCTCTATGGAACCTTGCTCATGACGCTGGGCAAGGATCTGCCTATGGCGCCGAGTCGGGATGAGCTGGCGCGGGCGGTGGGTTTGGCCGTTGCGGCAGTCAAGAAAATCGGCCGCTCGGACGTGGGTCAGAAGACGATGCTCGACGTGCTAGGACCAGTGCACGAGGAGCTTGCGTCGGGCGGATCAGGGCTCGTCGATCGCGTACGGCAACGCGGAGCTGCGGCTGCGGACGCTACCGTGCCGATGAAGGCCATCAAAGGGCGCGCATCGTTTCTCGGCGACCGCTCGATCGGCCATATGGATCCGGGCGCGCGATCAGCGTCGCTGATGATTGCCGCCGTTTGCACCGTGATGGAGGACTGACCGTGGCCAATGTGGGTATCGTGATCGTTTCGCATTCGCCGAAGATTGCCGAAGGCGCCGCCGACATGGTGCGGCAGATGGTCGGCGACAGCGTGCCGCTGGCGTGGACCGGCGGCAATCCGGAAGGCGGGTTGGGCACCGATGTTGCCTCGATCATCGCGGCGATCGACCGCGCGTGGTCCGACGCCGGCGTTGCCGTGCTCGTGGATCTGGGCGGCGCCGAGACCAATACCGAGATGGCCATCGATATGCTCGAATCAGGCCGGCGCGAAAAGGTCGTCGTTTGCGAAGCGCCGGTCGTCGAAGGGGCGGTGATGGCTGCCACCGAAGCATCAGGCGGCGCCACGCTCGACGCCGTACGACGCACCGCCGAGGAACTGTCTCCCACGTGACTCCATTTTTTCCTCACGATCCCGTGCCGAAGAACAATGTGATGCACACCGGGTCCGCGCTGCTCACCAACGATGTGGGTCTGCACGCGCGACCTTCCGTGAAGCTGACGCAACTCGCGAAGCGCTTTGGGGCGCATGTAGAGTTTTCGCTCGCCAAGAACGGACCATGGGTCGATGCCAAGAGCCCGGTGAAGGTCATGCGCTTCAAGGCCGCCAAGGGGGAAACGCTCCACTTTCGCGCGAGTGGCTCCGACGCGACCGAAGCGCTCGCGGCCATCGTTGCGCTCGTCGAGCGGGGATTTGCGACTGACGGCGACGGATCTTCTCAGACACCGCAGGAGTGATGGAAAAGCATTTCGCAGGCCGGCCGGCTGCTCCTGGAATCGCGCTGGGCGCGTTATTCACATTTTCGACCGACCGCAGCACGCGGGCCGCCTCGGGTGCGGTGGAATCCGAAGCGGAGGCCTTGCGCTCGGCGCTGAACGCCGCAGTGACGGATTTGAAGGACCTTATCGCGCGGTCGACCGGCGAGGCAGTGGCAATCCTCGAATTCCAGGTCGCGCTCCTCCAGGACGAGGTGCTCGCCGAGCCCGCTTTTTCGGCCATCGCCGCGGGGAGTGCCGCGGATCAGGCGTGGCTCGCTGCCATGCAACAGGAAATCGCCGGTTACGAGGCGTCCGACGACGAATATTTTCGGGCGCGCGGGGCGGACCTTTATGACCTTCGTGATCGGGTGCTCGCGCATCTGACAGGATCCACGATCGAGGCTGTAGTGCCCCCCGG
>VBDA01000364.1 GCA_005883655.1 Betaproteobacteria bacterium
TATATTCGCGCGAATGACGGCGAATGAATATCGATGTTTCGCAATTTACGAGTCGAGAAACTAGTCTACTGAGTCCGCGCCGCTCGCCGGGCGTTTGCGTTCCGAATCCTAATACCGCCATGATCAAAATCAGCAGTGCCTTTGACGCGGGCGCGATCGAAGTCGTCGATTCGAATTCGTGCGACAACATCCGTCTTAATATCCGTTCCGATTCCAACGCCGAGTTCCGGCAATGGTTCTATTTCCGCATGCAGGGCGGCGCCGGGCAGGCGTGCCGCATCGTCTTCGAGAACGCCGGGCGATGTACCTATGTCGACGGGTGGAAGGATTACTGCGCGGTCGCGTCATACGACCATCGGCACTGGTTTCGCGTTCCGACCGCGTTCGACGGGCAGCGTCTGGTCATCACTCATGTCCCGGAGCGCGACTCGGTCTACTACGCATATTTCGAGCCGTATTCCTGGGAGCGACACCTCGATCTGCTCGGCCGAGCGGACGCGTCGCCGCTCGCCCGCGTTCGCGATCTCGGCAGCAGCGTCGACGGCCGCGACATGAATCTCGTCACAGTGGGCGCACCCGGCGCGGACAAGCGCGCACTCTGGGTGATCGCGCGCCAGCACCCCGGCGAGACCATGGCGGAGTGGTTTGTCGACGGCATGCTGGAGCGATTGCTGAACACCAGCGACCCGGTCGCGCGGGCGCTGCTCGCGCGTGCGGTCGTGCATATCATCCCCAACATGAACCCGGACGGCGGGGTCCATGGCAATCTGCGGACCAATTCGGCGGGCGCGAACCTCAATCGCGAGTGGCTCGCGCCGAGTGCCGAGCGCAGTCCCGAGGTGCTGCACGTCCGCGCAGCGATCGCTGAAATCGGCGTCGCCGCCTTTCTCGACGTCCACGGCGACGAAGCTTTGCCGTATGTATTTGTCGACGGCGGCGAGCGCTTGCCGGGCTTTTCGGCGAAGCAGGCGGACCTGCAGCGAGCTTTTATTGCCGCGTTCAAGACCGCAAGCCCGGACTTCCAGGATGTGCACGGATATGCGTCGGACAAGGACACCAAGGTCAACCTGGCGCTGGCCTCGAAGTACGTCGGTCATACCTACGGCTGCCTTGCGCTGACCCTGGAATTGCCGTTCAAGGACAACGCCAATCTGCCCGACCCGGAGACGGGTTGGAGCGGCGCGCGAAGCGTCGAATTGGGAGGGGCGGTCCTCGAGCCCCTGCTGGCCGTACTTCCCGATTTGTAGCGGCAGACCCTTTTGGCCCTAGAATTACGGCCCAAGGGGGGATTCCAATGCAGACCATTCTGGTGGCAAATCCGAAGGGCGGCAGCGGCAAGACCACGCTTGCGACTAATCTCGCCGGCTGGCTCGCAGGACGCAAGCAGCGCGTCGTGCTCGCCGATTTCGATCCCTTGCGTTCGGCCACCGAATGGCTTGCACGGCGTCCGCCGCTGTTTCCCGCAATCGCCTCCTGGACGCCCAACGACGACCGGCAGGAAATCAAAGAGCACAACCCGCATTGGCTGGTGATCGACACCCCTGCCGGCTTGCACGGAGAAAGTCTGCGCGACGCCATGCGCCGCGCCGACATATTGCTGCTGCCGGTATCGCCCAGCGCTTTCGACATGGGGGCGACACAACATTTCCTGGATCAAATCCGCGAGTACAAAGCGGTCAAGAAAGGTGAAATCGCCATTGGCCTGGTGGCGATGCGCGTCGACCCGAGGACCCACAGCGCGGGCGAGCTGGACGAATTTCTCAACGCATTCGAGTTTCCGCTGGTCGCGCACTTGCGCGCGACGCAGGTATACGTGCATTGCGCGCGCGACGGCTTGACCGTGTTCGATCTGCCGCGCTCGCGCGCCGAGCAGGACTGGGAGCAGTGGCGTCCGCTCACGCGGTGGATCGCGCGTCAGGCCCGGTGAAGGGCTCCTGATTCGATGGCAGGCCGGCTGCGGCCGGGAACGGAGGAGAACCGTGCATACAAGATTCGGAGTGGCCATTTGCGCACTGCTGGGTGCGCTGCTCGCCGGCTTCGGCGCAGGCGCCAGCGCGCAGGATAAGTTCGACAAGCCGGTTCGCATCGTCGTCGGCTTCGCCGCCGGCGGAACGGCGGACATCATCGCCCGTGTGGTGGCCGACAAGCTCAAGGACACGCTGGGTCAGCCGGTGATCATCGACAACCGGCCCGGCGCCGTCGGACGCATCGCCGCCGACGCGGTCAAGAATGCGGCACCCGACGGCGCCACCATCATGGTGATGCCGATCGGGCCCATGGCAGTGGTGCCGCACACCTACAAGAGCATCAGCTATGGGCGCGACATTTCAGTTTGCGATCGCCGCCGGGCCGGCGAGCGGCGCCAAGACCTGGCCGGAATTTGTCGCCTGGGCCAAGGCGAACCCGGAAAAGGCGGCGTACGCGACATCGGGCGCCGGCAGCCTTCCGCATTTCTTCGGCGTCATGTTGAGCCGCGAGATCGGCGTCGATATGGTGCACGTCGCGTACAAGGGATCGGCGGCGTACGTCAACGATCTGATCGGAGGCCAGGTTCCAGTCGCGATCGAC
>VBDA01000365.1 GCA_005883655.1 Betaproteobacteria bacterium
GAAGCAGTAGAGCACTTCCTTGCTCATGACATCGGCGACCTTGGTGTCGGCCGACTTGCCTTGAGCCACCGCGCGGATAACGATATCGCGGTCGGTGATCATGCCCACCAGCCGATCGTTTTCGCCGACCGGCAGCGCGCCGGCGTCGATTTCGGCCATGAGGCTCGCCGCCACGCAGATGGTTTGATCGGGATTCAACAACGTCACATCGCGAGTCATTATTTTGCTAACTTTCATCGATTTACCTCCACGGCTACAACCTGCGGGCAACGTGCTCGCAGCGGCGCAGCCCGAAGCGAAACCATCGAGTGCGGGCGGCGCCGATATTAGTCTGACAGCGCCCATGATGGGGTGTTTCAGGTTTTTCGCCCCTTTCGCGCAAGGGTTTTAGGCGGCTGGCAAGTGCTTCTTTAGGCCAAAGTCACGCCGGCGGCGCACTCGAAGAAGAGGTCGCCGTAGCGCACTTACTCAATTCGCCAGGTAGTCGCGGAAACGATACATCTGCAGGATGGAAGTCGCATAAATCCGATGCAAGGAATGCAACGGGATCGGGCGAATGGCGGTGATGGGGAACGGTAGCGGATTGTTCGCCGGCGCGATGAGGTTTTTGGCGACCAGGATACCGAGCGTTGTCGCCATCGCCACACCGCGCCCGTTGTAGCCGAGAAAAACGGTAAGCCCTGGGGCGGGCTGATGCACGTGTGGCACGTGGTCGCGCGTGAGCGCCACGCGACCGGCCCAGTAGAACTCGCAACGCGTACCCTTGAGCTGCGGAAACAACAACCCGATCACCATTTCCAGATGGCGGTAATCGCGCGGACTCGCAGGCTCGCGGAAAGGCCCGCGGCCGCCCATGATCAAGCGGTGATGATGGTCGCAGCGATAATAGAGCAGCAGCTTGCGCGTATCCGATGCGACGTGTCCCTCGGGCAGCACCGTCCGTCGCACCGAGTCGGGCAGCCTTTCGGTCGCGACCTGGAAGCTGTTCGCGGCAATCACGGTCTGGCGCAAGCGCGGCCACAGCGCGTCGGTGTAGCCGTTGGTCGCGAGCAGCACGCGCTCGGCTGACACCGTCGGCCCGTGCCCGGTCGTCACTTTCCAGCGCCCGCCATCGCGGGCGAGCGCAGTGACGCGCGACCCGCCGCAGACGAGCGCGCCCGCTGTCTGCGCAGCGCGGGCGAGGCCGCGCGAGTAACTCAGCGGTTGCACGGATCCGGCGCGGCGGTCGATCCAGCCACCGTGGTAGACCGGGCTTCCAACGAGTTGGCACACCGTGTCGCGGTCGAGGACTGCGACGGGCGCGCCGCGCCGCTGCCATTGTTCCGCGCGTCGCGCGGTCAGGCCGATATCGGCGGCGGTGAAAGCCGGCTGGATCCAGCCGCAGCGCCGCGCGTCGCAGTCGATCCCGTGGCGTTCGATAAGAGCGAATACCGTATCCGGCGCATCGCCGGCGACGCGGACCAGGCGCTCGCCCGTCTCCGCGCCGAACATCGCGACCACTTCGTCCGGGTCGGGCTTGAGGCCAGGAATGACCTGGCCGCCATTGCGGCCAGATGCACCCCAGCCGGGTACACCGGTCTCGAGCACGATGACGGAGACACCGGCCTCCGCGAGCTGCAATGCCGCGGCGAGTCCGGAATAGCCGGCGCCGACGATGGCCACGTCGGCCTGGCGCGAGATGTCGAGCGGAGGGGTCGCCGGTGCCGGGCGCGCGGTCGCGACCCAAAGGGATGGCGGAAGCGGGACTGAACGGGCCATGCTGCGCTATCCAATCAAATCGGATGCGTCACGCGGCGCAGGAAGTCCTGCGTGCGTTCCTGCTGCGGCGCGCTCAGAACGGCGCGCGCGCCGCCTTGCTCGACGATCTTGCCGCCATCGATGAATATCACTCGATCCGCCACCTCGCGTGCGAAACCCATCTCGTGCGTGACGACGATCATCGTCATGCCATCGTTGGCGAGCACGCGCATGACGGCGAGCACTTCGCCGACCAGCTCGGGGTCGAGCCCCGACGTCGGTTCGTCGAAGAGAATTGCCTGAGGACGCATCGCCAGCGCCCGCGCGATCGCCACGCGCTGCTGCTGGCCACCGGATAGCCGGTGCGGGTAGTCGTCTTCCTTGCCGGCAAGGCCGACTCGCGCCAGCAGTGCTCGCGCGCGATCGCTCGCCTCGGCACGGGGCTCGCGTTTTACGTAGACCGGACCCTCGATCACATTTTCGAGCGCCGTGCGGTGCGGAAAAAGATTGAATCGCTGAAACA
>VBDA01000366.1:0-850 GCA_005883655.1 Betaproteobacteria bacterium
AACCGCCCCATATAGGTCAACTCGGCGGCAAGCTGCATGAGCGAAAAGCCGGCTCCCGAAAAGTCGCCCATTCGACAGTACAGTTTGCTGGCTTGCTCCAATGCAGCGACTGCCTCGGCCGGCGTCGGGCGCGACAGCAATCCCAACCAGAGCCAAAGCCGCGCCCGGTCCGGCTCTGGCGTTTGAGCGTCGGCTCTGGCGATTGCGGCCTCGAGCCGCCGCCGGCCCTCGATCCGCAACGGCAACTCGAGCCAGATTGAACCGGAGCCACCGACAAGTCCAATGCCAATTGCCGAGGCAGCGCCGGCGCCGAGTGCCCAATCGAGCGCCGCGCGAACGTTGTCGAGCTCCGGCGCCTGCTTCAGGGATCCGCATCCAGTCGTCGTTTGCGTCCTCGAACATTTCGCGGAAGTACTGAGCGTGCCGACGGCGAATGCCGTCTGTCTCTTCGGCCTCGATAAGCTTTTCCAACGCGTAGGCGCGGGTGGTCTCGAGCAGCCGGTAGCGTGTTCCGGCATCAGCGGTATCGGCTATAACCAGCGAGCGAGCCACAAGCTGCGACAGCAGGTCGATCACCGCAAATTGATCGATCACCGCATTCGACGCGACCGCCGAAGCAGCCTCGAGGGTGAAGCCGCCGGGAAAGACCGCCAGGCGCCGCAATACGACGCGTTCTTGTTCCCCGAGTAGATCGAAGCTCCAGTCGAGGGTTGCGCGCAGGGTTTGCTGGCGCGGCAGTGCTGCACGCATCCCACTCGTGAGCAGCTTGAAGCGGTCATTGAGACGCGCATTGATTTGCTCGATCGACAAAGAACGGACTCGGGCAGCCGCCAACTCCAGCGCCAAGGGA
>VBDA01000366.1:877-5762 GCA_005883655.1 Betaproteobacteria bacterium
CCGCCGAGCGCGCTCGACGAAGAGCTGCACCGCCTCGGAGCGTCCCACCGCCTCTGCATCGGTCGATGGCTCGGGCAGCGATAGCGATTGCAACGGATAGATCTGTTCCCCTGCGACGTGCAGCGGCTCACGGCTGGTAGCGATAATCGTCGATTCCGGAGCGGCACCCAGAATGGCGTCGGCCAGCGTCGCGCACGCATCGGGCAGGTGCTCGCAGTTGTCCAGGACCAGGAGCAACTGGCGTGCCTTGAGATGGACGCAGAGCGTGTCCGTGAGCGGCGTGCCGCTCTTTTCGTGCACGCCGAGCACCTGCGCCACCGACGTGGGCACCAGTAAGGGATCCCTGATTGAACCGAACTCGACCAGCCACACGCCATCGCGATAGGCATCCATGACTTCGGCGGCCACTTGCAGCGCGAGCCGAGTCTTTCCGATGCCGCCGATACCAACGAGGGTCAGCAGGCGGGTGCTCGGCAACAATCGCTTGATCTCCACCAACTCACGTTCGCGGCCGATGAAGGAGGTCAGCGGCTCGGACAAATTCGTGTGCTTATCGCCCCAGGAACCTTGTCGGTCGCCAAGGAGCTCGATGACCGGCCCGACAAAGCGATAGCCTCGCCTCGCCAGCGTCTCGATCCAACGCTCGCCTCCGGGCGCCTGCGCAAGCACGCGACGGATCGCCGAAATCTGCACGGCGAGATTGCTTTCTTCAACCACGACGCCGGGCCACGCGGCGTCCATGATCGCGCCCTTCTGAACAAACTCGTTGCCCCGCTCGACGAGCGTGGTCAGAACAGCCACCGCGCGCGAGCCCAACGCCACCGGAATGCCCGCTTGGGAGAGCACTCCCGCTTCGGAGTCAAGCCGGAAGGGGCCGATTTCATAGATCTTGGTCAAACCAGGATCGCTCCCAGAGAAGCAACCGATACAAGGGTCAATCCGCCATTCGAAGGTCCCAGGGTTCGATCAGCCCATGAGTGGACCCGAATAGGCCAACTTTTATAGATTCTTAAGAGCTTTTTCAAGACTCCGCCGCACCGGAGATTGAAGATTCAATCCGTGCATCCTTCGCGAGTTCACCATCCACCAAAGGTTCTGCACGGAACATCCGTGACCAACGTTGCCGATTCATCACGCCACTATTCTTGCCACCTGAGTCACGATCACGGCGAACGTAACGAGCATGCATGGAACGATGGCTAGCCCACTACTTCGCAAAGGAGCTAATCATGGCAATACATAAGACGCGCCATAACCCTGGTCGACACAATATCGCACTGACGTTGAAAGGCACGATCGTGCTGCTCGGTCTGGTGTCCGTCGGCTATGTCGTCATCGTGCTAGCCGAACATTCGGCGCCACCAATATTGAACGCGATCGCGCAGTTTGCGCTGGAAAGTCAGATGGTGAGTTCGGAACCTCCAATCAAGACCTTGGATTCGCAACCAGGCGTGGCAACGGCCGGCGTACCCAGGGCATCCGCGGCAGCCACCGGTACGCAGCCGGAGGTTGACTATTTTCCCAATGGCTATGTGAATCAGGCGATCAAGATCGAAGATCCAATAGCGACTTTCTAGCATTCACGAAACTTCGACAGAATCAACCCAACGCTTGAAGAGGCTGCCTGTGACCAACAAGAATTCAGTCGTACCTGGCGGGGCCTGCAATGAGACGTGCTCGGACCTCGACTCCGGGAACCGATTCGCAACTGCGATTCAAGGCCAGCTTCTGCGTTGGAGCGAGCGGCGCGAAGTCGCGATCTACCTGCGCAAGGATGCGCTCTGGGTCGCGGATTTCATCGACGGTGATGGAGAGCTTATCGACGCGGTCACATGGTTCCGCTTCAACTGCGGCACGCCGTTTACCTCGTATGCGCGGCGCCGGATGGTCCTCGAATCCGCCATGCCGCTGTCCGGGCAACTCGCAGCGAGAATCGAGTGCCTGCATCGTTCGTCAACTGCGCGCAAGCGTGGCGTTCTGGTGCGGTTGATTGAAGCCATTGGCGCCTATGCACCACGAAGCCGCTTGATGAGAATTCTCCGCAAGCCGCGTGGTCAGCGTCCAACACGCCACGCTAATCGTTCGTCGTGAGGGTGCTCCATGTTCAGCAGATGCGTGCATCAAGCCGCCACAGGAACACGATCTGAGTGCAGGCAGCACGAAATCAAACTCGTTCTGGCCGGGAGGTCACAATATGAATTGCCGATTCCAGCATCGTCATCTATGGACTGTGCTCGCCGGATTGCTCATCGTCAGCGCAGCCGGCGCCGCGGGTGAACAATCGTTTCTTCTCAACATGGTGCCTTTTCCCAATGCCACCGGGATCGCCGCGACTTACAGCACGGTTGGCAAGGTCGATTTGCAGGGCCCGTTTTTTCAGAGCCTGGGCACCAACGGCCGTGCTTGCGTGAGCTGTCACCAGCCGAGCATCGGGTGGACGGTCACGCCGGAGAATATCCAGGCGCGTTTCGAAGCCACCGGAGGTACCGATCCTATCTTCCGCACCAACGACGGCTCGAACTCCCCTGAGGCCGATGTTTCTACCGTCGAATCGCGCCGTAGCGCTTACAGCATGCTGCTCAGCAAAGGCTTGATTCGGGTCGGCATCGGTATCCCGATGAATGCGGAATTCGTGCTAGCCGCGGTCGATGATCCGCATGGCTACGCCAGCGCGAAGGAGCTGTCCTTGTTCCGCCGCCCGTTGCCGTCGACCAACCTCAAATTCCTGAGCACCGTGATGTGGGACGGCCGCGAGACGTTCCCGGATCCGGCTTCGAGCGATTGCATCCTCGGCTCGACCAAGTGTTTCGCCACGATCCACTTCGATCTCTCCGACCAGGCGAACGGTGCTACTACCGGACACGCCCAGGCAGCGCAGCCGCTCACCATGACGCAGCGCGAGGCTATCTTCGACTTTGAGACCACGCTGTTCACCGCGCAGGTCTTCGACAACGAGGCCGGCGAGTTGACGGCGCGGCATGCGCTCGGCGGCCCGCTGTACCTTGGCAAACAAGACTTCTACTTCGGCATCAACGACGTCGTATCGGGCGACTATCGTAGCGGTGCATTATTCAACCCGACCGTATTCAAGCTTTACGACGCCTGGAACACGGTTGATCGTGGTGGCGCCGACGGAAGCCGCGCCGAGGCGCGCCGCGCGGTGGCCCGCGGCGAGACACTGTTTAACACCAAGCCTATCAAGATCACCGGTGTTAAGGGCCTCAACGATGATCTGAGCGTCCCCGTGTTGCAGGGTACGTGCACAACTTGCCACGACACGCCCGGCGCTGGCAATCATTCGATTCCGGCCCCACTCGACATCGGCCTGACCGACGCTTCGCGCCGCACGCCGGACTTACCACTCTACACTCTGCAGAACAGGCAGACCGGCGAACGGATTCAGACGACCGACCCGGGTCGCGCGCTGATCACCGGCAAGTGGAAAGATATCGGACGATTCAAGGGCCCGATCCTGCGCGCGCTGGCGACGCGGGCACCGTATTTCCATAACGGCTCGGCGAGCGACTTGGGTGCAGCAGTTGATTTCTACAACCAGCGGTTTGGCATCGGACTTACGGAAGATGAAAAAGCTGATCTGGTCGCGTTCCTGTTGACCCTTTGACCTGTGCGAAGCGGCGGGCTACCAGTGCCACACCTGGTCGTAGTCGCCAAACAGCTTGGCGAGTTTAGCGCGGGGAACAAAGTCCAGGCCGTCGATCAATTCGCTGGGCTCGATGCCACGCTCGCGCAGCGCATCTTCAACCACAAAAATCCTTACGCCCTTGCCCTTGAGCTTCACTAAGTCGTTGGCCAGTTGCGGCGGCTGCGTTTGACGCGCTTCGCCGAAGGAAAGCCCACTAGCGTCCTGTGCTTTGACGGCATAGTTCACCGCGTTGCCACGCAAGAGCACGTCGATGTCCGCATTTGCGCCCTTCATCGCGTGACAGAACCACACGATGGTGTCGTCCTGCTCTTCCAAGGTACCGCGATAGGCCGCTTCGACAATATTGAGCACTTTCATAATGACCTCCTACCTGGTGCCGATGACCAGCGTATTGATGGAGTTCTGAGCGAAGTTCCAGAAGTCCGCCGGGCTGCCGCGACGTACACCTTCGATCGCTTCGGCCGCGCCGCGCTCGTCCACGCATAGCCCGCAATTCGCCCAATCCAACTTCAGACCTTTGTCGCCAGCCTCTTTCATCAGGGCAGCAATCCAGGTCCGTGGCAGTGGATGATTCTCTTCTTCCACGTTGCGGCCGTGCACCGCATTGGGGTGCTGCGCCTGTTTGGCGAAGGGTAGATATACCGCACCTTCGTAGGCGAACACATTCACATTGAAGCCGCCTTTCACCGCGAGATCGATCAACCGCAGCGCAGTCGTGCTGCGCGCGTTCTCGAATGGAGAGTTTTAGCCATGGCGTCTCTCCTCAATGCCAGATAGTCTTGCGGCCCTCGGCCAATTGGTCGATTACGGTCGCCAGCGGCGCCGCCTTCACGCCTTCCGCCAACCGCTTATCTGCAATACCGCGCTCGCGCAGCGAAAAATCGTCGGCCAACACTTCCACGCCGGCGCGCGCCGTACCGGTTAAGAGTGCCGAGTGCGTGCCCGGCCGCGCCGGCAACACACCGTTTTGAACCAGGAACAAGGTGACCTCATTCCCTTCCTTGACCAGGTTTATCGCCAACTCGTATTGGCGCGCCACCACTTTGTTGTCGAACGGGTCGCGCGACTCGATGAGCAAGTACTTCGCCATGTCTGTCTCCTATATCTCCACCGAAGCAATCGCCATAGACGGCATCCGCCGGAGTGAAGTGAAAGTGCAAACCCTAGTCGATCGACCCGCAGCGCGATATCCAAATCGTGCCGGCGTTATCCGATGAGCGC
>VBDA01000367.1 GCA_005883655.1 Betaproteobacteria bacterium
CGGCCGTGGCTGGTGGATCGGCCGGCCGGTCGAGCTTCCCGGTTCGAATCCACTTCAATTCGACCGCGGGCGCTCGATCGGCACCCATTTGCTGAGCTGGCCGCACGAGCACATCGCCAAGTGCATGGTCAAATATCATCCCGACGACGATATCGACAATCGGCTGGAGCAGGAAGCTCAAGTTCACGCCTTGTACGACGCGGTCCAGGCGAGCGGGCACGAGTTGCTGCTCGAGATCATTCCGCCCAAGGAGCTGCCGCGATCCGACGACACCGTCTTTCGATCCCTCAAGCGATTCTACAATCTCGGCGTCTATCCCGAATGGTGGAAGCTGCAGCCGATGAGCGCTGCGCAGTGGCAGACCATCGACAAGCTGATCGCCGAGCGCGATCCATACTGTCGCGGCGTGGTATTGCTGGGCCAGGCCGCCAGCATCGACGAGTTGCGTTCGGGATTTTGCGCTGCGCGTGAGAGCACGACGTGTCGCGGCTTCGCCGTCGGCCGAACGATTTTCGAGGAGCCGTCTCGCCGATGGCTCGCCGGTTCCATCGATGACGACACGCTAATCCGTGAAGTGCGCGGCAGATTTGAGATGCTGATCGACACTTGGCGCGCGGCGCGACGCGTGGAGCAAACGCAAGGAGCCGCCGCGTGAGCAATGTTCGTCTCACGACTGCGCAAGCGCTTGTCCGCTACCTCGCCGCGCTCCATACCGGTGCCGGCAATGCGAAAGTGCCGCTCTTCGGCGGGGTGTTCGCGATCTTCGGACACGGCAACGTGGCCGGCATCGGCGAGGCGCTTTATCGACATCGCGAAGCGCTGCCCACTTACCGCGCGCACAACGAGCAGGCAATGGCGCACATCGCGATCGCCTATGCCAAGGCGCATATGCGCCGGCGCATGATGGCGTGCACCACCTCGATTGGTCCGGGGGCGACCAATCTGCTCACCGCGGCCGCGCTGGCGCACGTTAACCGTCTGCCGGTGTTGTTCCTTCCCGGCGATGTGTTCATGTCGCGGGCGCCGGACCCGGCTTTGCAGCAGGTCGAGGATTTCCAGGACGGCGGCGTGTCCGCCAACGATTGCTTCAAACCGGTGTCACGCTATTTCGATCGTATTGCATACCCTGCGCAGTTGTTGACCGCATTGCCGCGCGCGATTCGCGTGCTGACCGATGCCGCGCTGTGCGGTCCGGTCACCCTCGCTCTGCCCCAGGATGTGCAGACTATGGCGTACGACTTCCCCGAGGATTTCTTTTCGCCATCAGCGGTGTTGTTCGGCGCGCCGCCGCCGATGGAAGCTGAGCTCGCGCGCGCGGTCGCGGTGCTGCGCGAATCGAAGCGGCCGCTGATCGTCGCCGGCGGCGGGGTGCTCTATGCCCAAGCGAGCGAAGCGTTGCGCGCATTCGTGCAAGCGCATCGCGTTCCAGTCGCGGAAACCCAGGCCGGCAAGGGCGCGCTTGTCTGGGACCATCCGCTGCAACTGGGCGCGATCGGGGTCACCGGTTCGACCGCCGCCAACGTGCTGGCCCGCGAGGCCGACGTCGTGCTCGCCATCGGAACGCGGCTGCAGGACTTCACCACCGGCTCGCATTCGCTGGCGACGCAGGCGCGGCTCGTGAGCCTCAACGTGAACCTCTTCGACGCGGTGAAGTGGCGCGGCATGGAATTGCGCGCCGACGCGAGGCTTGGGCTCGAAGCGTTGTCGCAGGCAATGCCGGGCTGGCAATCCGCCGGCGATTGGCAAGCGAAGGCGACAAAGGCGGCGAAGGATTGGCGCACTGTGGTGGATAGCATCACGGGCCGGCGCGAGGCCCTGCTTCCCTACGAGGGCGAGGTCATCGGCGCGGTTCAGCGCTCCGCCGGCCCTGCTGCAAATTCGCCGTCGAACGACATCGTCGTCTGCGCCGCGGGAACGCTGCCCGCCGAGCTGCACAAGCTCTGGCGCACGGCGATGCCGGGCGGCTACGATATGGAATACGGCTACTCGTGCATGGGCTACGAAATAGCAGGCGGACTTGGCGTCAAAATGGCGAAGCCCGAGCGCGAGGTGATCGTCATGGTCGGTGACGGCAGCTACCTGATGCTCAACTCCGAGATCGCGACGTCGGTGATGCTCGGCAAAAAGCTGATCATCGTGGTCCTCGACAACCTGGGCTACGGCTGCATCAATCGTCTCCAGCAAGCCTGTGGCGGCGAGCCGTTCAACAATCTCTTCGACGATTGCGTGCAGAGACCCGACGGCGCGCCCCGCATCGACTTCGCCGCGCACGCGGCATCGCTCGGCGCGCTCGCGGA
>VBDA01000368.1 GCA_005883655.1 Betaproteobacteria bacterium
TGTGCCTACGCCCTCGGCGACGACTCGCAGGCCAAGCCCCCGGGCTAACGCGATGATGGCTTCGGTAATGGCCGCGTCACCGGGGTCGCTCTCCAGATCGGCGATGAACGATATGTCGATCTTCAGGGTGTCGATCGGGAAATGCTTGAGGTGCGACAGGCTCGAGTATCCGGTGCCGAAGTCATCGATCGCGACAGAGAATCCTTCTTGGCGCAACCGATGCAGCACCTTGCGAATCGCTTCGAGATCGTGCAACAGGCTCGATTCGGTGACTTCGAGCTCGATCCACGACGGCTCGCAGCCCGCGGTGCGCACGATCTGGGAAATGCGCTGTGCCAGATCGTCGCGATAAAACTGCCGCCCGGAAAGATTGACCGACACCATAAGCGGCAGCCCGGCCTTGCGCCACACCACGCACTGCTCGGCTGCCGAGCGTAAGACCCAGTCGCCGAGAACGTGAATCAGGCCCGATTCCTCGGCAAGCGGAATGAAAACCAGAGGCGGAATTTCGCCGTGCTCCGGATCGCTCCAACGCAGCAGCGCCTCGGCGCCGACCACCGCCTTGTCGGCGATGCGGATGACCGGCTGATAGTGAAGCACGAGCTTGTTTTCCTTGACCGCGATGCGGAGTGCCTTTTCCAGCGTGTGCTGATTGAGCCGCCGCGCGGCGAGATCGGCGTCGAAGAACTGATAGGTGTTGCGGCCAAGCTCCTTGGAGCGATACATCGCCACGTCGGCGTGCTTGAGCAGACCTTCGGGATCGTCGCTGTCGTCAGGATAAACCGCGATACCGATCGAAGACGTCACGTAGATATCGTGCTCCTCGATCTGGAATGGTTGAGCGATGGCTTCCTGAAGCTTCTGCGCGACGAGATTGAGCACCGTCGGATCGCCGAACTCCTCCACGATGACCATGAACTCGTCGCCTCCGAGCCGCGCCAGCAGGTCGGTTTCGCGCAGCGCCTCCGACAAGGACGCGGTGACGCGCTTGAGCAACTCGTCGCCGATGCGATGGCCCAGAGTGTCGTTGACGTTTTTGAAACGGTCAAGATCGATGAACATTACGCCGATCCGCTTGCCGCTGCGCTTGGCCTGTGCGATCGCCTGCGTGAGCCTCTCCTGCAGCAGCAATCGGTTCGGCAATCCCGTCAGCGCGTCGCGTGTCGCCAGGTATTGCAAGCGCTCTTCCGCCTGGATGCGCGACGACACATCCTGGACGAAGGACAGGATCGATGCGATGCGTCCCTGTTCGTCGAGCAGACACGAGTGATACCACTCGCACCAGATCGTCTCGCCGTCCTTGCGGTGGTTTCGATTGATCCCCGTCGAGCGCGGCTCGTCGCCGGTCATGAGCTTGTTCATCACCTCGACAACCTGCTCACGATCTGCTTCGTGGGTGAGCTGACTGCCGCTGATGGAAATGTCGTGCACTTCATCTGCGCGCCAGCCGAAGATCTTCTCCGCCTGTGGCGACCAGCGAATGAGACGAAAGTCGCGATTCCATTCGAGCACCGCCAGCGGCGTGTTGTTGATGTGCGACGAAAGCATCCAGTTGGCGCGGTGCAGCGCTTCCTCGTTGCGCTTCTGGTCGTGGATGTCGGTGTGCGCCGCATAGATGCCGATCACCTTGCCCTCGGCATCGCGATTCGGTGCAAGGTGCACCGATTCCCAGCGCTGCTCGCCGTTGGGCTGAACGAGGAGCAGCTCGGTGGAAATGGTTTCGCCGGCAAGAACCCGCTTCAGCAGCGGCTGCAACTGCCGCGACCGCGCGTCGCCCAGAACCTCGGCCACCGGTCTGCCGGTGAGCTCCTTGCGGCTTTCGGAAAGCCATTCCTCGTTGTGGCGGTTCAGGAACCGATAGCGGTATTCGCGATCGATATAAGCCACGCGTGCCGGCACATTGTCCATGATGAGCCGCAGCTCGGCCTCGCTCGCGCGCAACGCTTCCTGCGCCTGCTTCAGGCCATGGATGTCGTTCATCAGCACGAATGCGCCGTGCACCTCGCCCGAAGACGTCGCGTCGGGCACCACGCGGATGGTCATCCAGCGCTTCGCCCCGCCCGCTCCCGGAACGAGACGATCGAACGAGGTCGATTCGCCGTGCAGCGCACGTGAGAGCATCGCCTGCGCGCTGGCGTAGATGCCATGCCCGACCACGTCGCGTAAGCGGAGCGCGCGGACTTGCTCGGCGCTCAACCCGAAATACTGCAGGAATGGTTTGTTGACGTATTGACAGCGCTCGTCTCGATCGAGATAGGCCACCGGCGCAGGGACGCCGTCCATGATCGCGCGTAACTGCGATTCGCGCGCGGCCAGGGCGTTCTGCGCCTGCTGGAGGTCGGTGATGTCGTGGCCGACGATGTAGTAGCCCTTGATGGTCCCGTCGAAGTTCATGTCCGGGAAGATGCTGTTGCGAAGCCACCGCTGCCGACAATTGATATCGATGTGCTCGCGCTCGAAAGTAACGCTCTCGCCCTTGGCCGCGCGATCGACGTACGGCTGCTGCAGGTCGAAGACCTCGGCCCCGAGCACCTCCTTGACCGACTTCCCGATGACTTCCTCGCGCGATATGCCGACCAGATGCAGGAACGCGTCGTTGACGAAGCTGTACTTGCCCTCCATGTCGACGTACACCACCGGCTCGGGAATGTTGTCGGTGAACAGCCGAAGCTGCTGCTCGCGGGTGGCCAGCGCCTGTTCGGTCAACTTGAGATCGTGTATGTCGTATTCGGTGCAATACAGCCCCCGGACCTTTCCGGTGCCATCGAGATCGGGCGCGACGCGACCGTGCATCCAGCGCCGCTCGCCGTCGGCGTCGATGCCGACGCGCTCGTATTCGACGTTCTCGCCTTCCTGCGCGCGCTTGATGATCGGCCGCAAAAACGAGTCGACGTCGTGCGGCATGATCTCGTAGGGCGTCTTGCCGTAGATCTGATCCTGTGGCCGGCATACCCAGTTGGCGAATGCCTGGTTGACGAACGTGTACTTGAGCTTCTTGTCGAGATAGGCTATCGGTCCGGGGATGTTGTCGGCGAACAGGCGCAGCTGCGCTTCCTGTGCCTCGCGCCACCGGTCTTGCCGCCGGGCTCGCGGTCGGGAAACAGCGTGATCCGCACCCACCGCAGCTCCCCGGATGACGCCCGCTCGCGGCGCTCGTAACTCACGGTCGCGCCGGCAAACGCGCGCTCCATGTAGCTCTGCATCTCGGCGAGGGCGTCGGTCGCGACGAAGTTCTTGAGGGGCTGGCCCAGGAGATCGTCGACCTCGCCGCCGATATATTTGCCGTAGGGTTTGTTGGCGAAGCGCAGCCGAAGCGCGCGATCGAAATAGAAGATTGGCAGGCCGACGCTGTCGGTGACCATGCGTAAGCGATGCTCGCGCTCGCCGGCTTCGAGCTCGAGATGCTTGATATTGTCGACATCGGTGAAAGTGGACAGCACGCCACGGACCTCGCCTCGCGGCCCGCGATCGGGGTAATAATCGACACGGATCCAGAAAGCGCTGCGCTTGACCGAGGTGAGTTGGCGTTCGAAGCTGACGCGCTCGCCGGAAAGGGCTGCTTCGAGATAAGCGTGATAAAGCTGGTAGAGGTCGCGGCCGTCGACCTCGACGACGTCGCGGCCAATGACTTCGGCCTGGACGAGCCCGGTCCAGTCGAGGAACGCGCGATTGACGAAACGATAGTGCTGATCAGCGTCGATGTAGCAGACCGGCAGACCGAGCGCGTTCAGCTTACGCTGTGAAAGCGCCAGCAAGGATTCCCGTTCCGTTCCCTCGCTCATGGTCTGCAGCGTCGGGGGGTCGAGCCGGGTCAGTGATTTCGTGAGTGCCATCGCAACGGGTCGCGCCGCACCGTCCCTTTCACCCGCAAAGGCAGGGAAACACGCAGCTGTCGCAGTCTAAGGGTGCAAATAGGGACCCACAAGCAAAGAACCTGCCATGGAATCAAGGCCTCGGGGTGGCGCAATTATGGGGCTTTCGGCGCCTTCTAGTTGGCGCGGACGATCTGCACGCTACAATCGCCGTCACAAAATCACCCCCGACGGCACATCGGGGACTTTGCTCAGTCGAGCTTCGATCGCCACCTTCATCCATCGGGAGCATCCATGCCTCATGAACGCGCCGGTCTTTACCATGGCCATTTCGTCGGTTGGTGGTTGCCGCTGGCCCTGTTATTAGCGCCAATGAGTGCCTGGGGGGCCCCGGTCGAACCGCCCGCCTTTATCGGCATTCCGATCGACTTTATTCTCTTTGCGCTGACCTTGGCGGGTATTGCGCTCTTTCATCGACACACGCTGGCGATCGCCGTGACCGGGCTCGCCGTGATCTCGCTGTTCAAAATCGCAGTCTCGCCGTTCGCAGAAGGGCCGGGCCTCGACGGCTGGCTTTCGCACCTCGGTCACGAATGGGTACTGCTTGCGAACCTGCTTGGCCTGCTGCTCGGTTTTGCGCTGCTGTCGAAGCACTTCGAGGCGAGCAACATCCCTGCCCGGCTGCCTCAATTCCTGCCCGACGACTGGAAAGGCGGCCTCGTGCTGCTGGTCATGATCTTCGTGTTATCGAGCTTTCTCGACAACATCGCTGCGGCGCTCATCGGTGGCACGATCGCGCGCGCAGTGTTCCGTAACAAGGTGCACATCGGCTATCTGGCGGCGATTGTCGCCGCGTCGAACGCGGGCGGCTCGGGCAGCGTCGTCGGCGACACGACGACGACCATGATGTGGATCGATGGCGTGCACCCTTTGCAAGTGCTCGAAGCGTACGTTGCGGCTGGCACGGCGATGCTCGTTTTCGGCGTTCCTGCCGACCTGCAGCAGCAGCGCTACTCGCCGATCACCAAGGAGCCGGTGGCCGGCATCGTGGTCGATTGGGCGCGAGTGTTCATCGTCGCGTTGATTCTGATCACCGCGATCGCGGTCAACGTGGTGATCAACGTGCACTTCAACGCGATTTCCGACACTTTCCCGTTTATCGGCGCCGCCGTGTGGGTGGCGTTGCTGGTATGCGTGCCGCTGCGCCGGCCCGCATGGGACGAGCTGCCCGGG
>VBDA01000369.1 GCA_005883655.1 Betaproteobacteria bacterium
CAGGCATGAGCGGCCCGACGTTCCACGTTCCGTTCTGGGTAGTGATCAGTTGCCAGGCCGCCATCGCGCTGGGCACGCTTTTCGGCGGGTGGAGGATCGTGAAGACCATGGGCATGAGAATCACCAAGCTGAAGCCCGTCGGCGGTTTTTGCGCCGAGACGGGCGGGGCGATTACGCTGTTCATCGCGACCGGATTCGGCATCCCGGTCTCGACCACCCATACGATCACCGGCGCAATCATCGGGGTCGGCGCGACGCGCAAGCTGTCGGCGGTCCGCTGGGGAGTTGCCGAGCAAATCGTCTGGGCATGGGTGCTTACCATTCCCTGTTCCGCGCTCATCGCCGCCATTGCGTGGTGGCTCTGCCGGTGGATCGGTTGAACCATCGATTGATACAAGCGGGACCAGGGGCGGCATAAGGTGTGGGCGCATATCGGACGCGGCGGTCTGTTCGTCTTCTGGGTCCTGCGGCGTCTGCGAAGCGCGAGCGTCGGGCGCATGGCGGCCAGTCTTGCATTCACGACGCTGCTTGGAATCGTGCCGCTGTTCACCGTTGCGCTGGCGGTCGTCGCGCGATTTCCGGTTTTCGACCGTGGGCTCGACGCGCTGGAGCCATTCCTGGTGAAGTTCCTGTTGCCGGACAGCAGCAGCGCGGTGCGCCACTATCTCGCGGAATTCACCACCAAGGCCGCCGGCGTCCAGGGTATCGGAACGGTATTTCTGATAATCACTGCCCTGTTGCTGGTGGCGCAAATGGAGCGTGAGATCAACGCCATCTGGGGAATCTATGAGGCGCGCTCGCTGCCGCGCCGGATCGTGATGTATGCGTTGGGTTTCGTCGCCGTGCCGGCGATGGTCGGAGGTGCTGTATATCTCACGTCGTGGGCGATCGAGCAGTCGATTGCCGCGGTGCCCAGCGTGTCTCAAGCGCTCTCTCTTCTGGTGCAGCCGGTGGAAATCGCGATCGCGACACTTGCCTTGACGATGTTGTACAAGCTCGTTCCCGCGCGGCGGGTGCCGATGCGCGACGCGCTGATCGGAGCCTTGCTTGCGGCCACGGTTTTCGAGCTGGCAAAGCTCGGATTCAAGTTCTACATCAGACAGGTGCCAACTTATCGGGTTGTCTACGGAGCGCTCGCGGCGTTGCCGCTTTTTCTGATCTGGATCTATGTTTCATGGATCATTCTGCTGCTCGGCGCCGCCGTGACGGCGACACTTGCCGAACGCGGCGGCAAGGCGCGCAAGCGCCGGCGTCACGCATAACGATTTTTCGGTTGCACGAGCCAACTGCGGGCCAACTGCGGTCAAGCTCGGCTTGCCGAATCGTGGTGGCCACGCTAGAGTCGCGCTTTCCCTAGGCGGAGTTCTTTGACGTGTGGTCGATCATCCAAGCGGCCGGCTGGCCGATCTGGCCGCTGATTTTTGCCTCGATTATCGCGCTATCGCTGATCTTCGAGCGCATGTGGTCGTTGCGGCAGAACATTGTCGCGCCTCCGGGAATGGTCGATCGCGTGCTGGCCGAATACAAGCAAGGCGGTGTCACCCACGAACTGCTGGCCAAAACCGCGCGTCAGGGGCCGCTCGGCCGCGTGCTGGCGGCGGGGCTGGCCAACGTCAAGAGCCCGCGAGCGGTCATGAGGGAGGCGATCGAGGAGGTCGGCCGCATCGTAAGCCACGATCTCGCGCGTTTTCTGACCACGCTCGGCACCATTGCGGCGATGTCACCCTTGCTCGGCCTGTTCGGTACGGTAGTCGGCATGATCGAGATCTTCGGGTCGCAGACCGCCGCCGGATCGAATCCAATTCTGCTCGCGCACGGCATTTCGGTAGCGCTCTATAACACCGCGCTGGGACTCATCGTCGCCATTCCGAGCATGATCTTCTATCGCCATTTCCGTGCCAAGGTCGACGACCTGATCATCGAGATGGAGCAGCAGGCGATCAAGCTGGTCGAGCTGGCGCACGGCGAGCGTCGCTGACGCGAAACGACTGTGAATCTTCGTGGCAGCCATGCGCGGGAAGAGCCCGAGATCAACTTCATTCCGTTGATCGACGTGCTGCTGGTCATCCTGATTTTTCTGATGGTCACCACCACCTATCAGCGCGTCGCCGAGCTTCAGATCACGCTTCCCGAAGCGGACGCCGAGCAATTGAAGCAGCGCCCGAAGGAAATCAACATCGGTGTCGACGCACAGGGCCGCTACGTGATCGACCGGACCGTTTTCCAGTTCACCACCGTCAACGCGCTCTCTGAAATCTTGAGCCGGGCGGCGGCCGGCACCAAGGAGGCCGTCGTCATCGTCAACGCCGACGCCAACGCTACTCACCAATCGGTCATTCATGTGATGGAAGCCGCGCGGCTGGCGGGCTTGACTCACATCACCTTCGCCACCCAAACGACCGCCAAGTGACGCATCCGTCCAAGAGCAAGACGCGTAGCGTCGTAGCGATTGGTTACGGATGCGTCATCCCCGCGAAAGCAGGGATCCAAGTTTGTTGAAGGCCAACGGATTCCCGCTCAG
>VBDA01000370.1:0-3516 GCA_005883655.1 Betaproteobacteria bacterium
TGTCGAGCTCGGCGGGACCGACCAGAAATTCAACCTGCTGGTCGGCCGCGAGCTGCAGCGGCACTACGGACAGGAACCGCAATGCATCCTGACGCTGCCGCTGCTCGAGGGTCTCGACGGCGTCAACAAGATGTCGAAGTCGCTCGACAACACCATCGGCATCACCGAGGCGCCGAACGAAATGTTCGGCAAGCTCATGTCGATCTCCGACGAGCTGATGTGGCGCTACTTCGAGCTCTTGTCGTTCAAGCCTCTGGATGAGATCGCAAAGCTGCGGAAAGAATGCGCCGAGGGCCGTAACCCACGCGACGCCAAGGTGATGCTGGCGCAGGAAATCGTCACGCGTTTTCATGGAAGAGCCGCGGCCGACGCCGCGCTTGCCGAGTTCGAATCTCGATTCCGCGACGGCGCCATGCCTGAAAGCATGCCCGAGGTCACACTGCACACCGCCGGCGCGGGCTTGGCGATTCCGCAGTTGTGCAAGCAGGCTGGCCTGACCGCGAGCACTTCGGAAGCGATGCGCCTAGTCGAGCAGCGCGGCCTGAAACTCGACGGTGACGTCGTGACGGACAAGACCTCGGTCATCGCTGCCGGCAGGACGGTCGTGGTGCAGGCAGGCAAGCGAAAGTTCGCGCGAGTGACGGTCAGCTGATCGAAGTCTTTCCAATCGTTCTTCGCCGATGTCCTGCATGGTAGAACTGCGCATCTCGGTGCTCTGCAGTATCGACGCCGACAAATATGCGCGCGTCACCGCCAACTACCAGCGCTTCTTTCGGGTCATCCGCACAAAATCATCGGTATCCACGATGCGCGTTCGCTCGCCGAAGGCCACAACCGCGCGGTGCAAAAGTCGCGAGGTGAATTGCTACTCTTCAGCCACGACGATGTCGAGATTGTTTCCGGCGATCTCGCGCCGGCGATCGCTCGCGCGAGCGCATCGCTCGACGTCATCGGGGGTCGTCGGGACGCGGTCGGCGTCAGCGCCGAAATCGCGGTGATCCATGCATCGGGCGGCACCTTCGGAGATGCTGGTAGCGTTACGCCACCCGGTTCGCCGAAAAGCACCGCGACCAGCTTCCAGCCGAGGTCTGTCGCGCCAAGTGGTCGTTCGCGCGGATGCTGGTGGCATCGAAGGAGGCGATCGTGCGCGAGTTTCCGCTTGAGCGCCTGATGGCGATCACGCGCCAGGTTCGCGCGGCCGCGCCGCGGGAACCGCCGCTCTAGCGCGCTAGGCCAGGCCGGGATTACCGGCCACGCCAACGAGCTTGGGAAGATTCAACGCGCGTGGCGGGATCGTTTTCTGCCCTCGCAAATAGCGCGCCATCAGCTCCCAGACAGGCTCGCCGCCGGCGACCCTTGACTCTTCCGACACCGGCGCCCAGCCGGCAACCTTGTAGCGCTTGTTGGCGGAGAGCGGCGTTCCATTGAGCGTCATGGCTGAGATGCGGCTGCCCATCGCAGCCGCCGGATCGCAGCTGTATTGCAATCCACCGACGCGGACCATGTCGCCACCCTGCTGATAGTAAGGATCCGGATTGAAAAGGTTATCGGCGACGTCCTCGAGGATGATCTTGATCGTCTCGCCGCTCAGCTCATTCACAGTCACATACGGATATGTTATCGCCGTTTGATTCATGAGCTGTTCGAGCGTGATCGACTGTCCGGGGAGCAACGTCGTGCCCCAGCGGAAGCCGGGCGAGAAAGCGATCTCGGCATTTTTTTCGGCCATCAGGCCGTCGAGGATCAGTTGATCGAAGGTGCCATTGAAGTTGCCGCGACGGTAAAGCATGCCTTCGGTCACGGCCAGCTTTTCCTGCAAGCGATTCTCATACGGCGAGCGCGCCCTGGAAATGAGCGCGGCCATGTCGCTTCGCGCAGGGAGCAGGTTGGCGAATACCGGCAGCAGCTTGTAGCGGAAATCGGCGACGTTGCCGTTTCGTGCGTCGAGGTCGAGCACGGCGAGAAACTTGCCGTTGCAGCCGGCATTGGTCACCAGCGTCTTGCCGCCGGCGTTGGCGATGATGGAAGGGCGAGGGACTCCGTCGTGCGTGTGCCCCCCGAGAATGGCGTCGATACCGCGAACTCGCGAGGCGAGCTTCAAGTCGACGTCCATGCCGTTGTGAGACAGCAACACGACGACCTGCGCCCCCTTGCCGCGTACCTCGTCGACGACTTGCTGCAACTCCTGCTCGCGGATGCCGAAGCTCCAGTCGGGAACGAAGTATCGGGGATTGGCGATCGGCGTGTACGGAAACGCCTGACCGACAATCGCGATCGGCACTCCGTTCTGCTCTCGCATCACGTACGGCGCAAAGACCGGATCGCCGAAGTCGGCGGTCCTGACGTTCTGCGCGAGAAAGTCGACACGCCCTTTGAAGTCCCCTTCGACGACCTCCTTGACGCGATCGGCACCGAGGGTGAATTCCCAATGTCCTGTCATCGCGTCGACGCCGAGGAGCTTGGAGGCGTCTATCATGTCCTGGCCTTTCGTCCACAGCGCCGTCGCCGAGCCTTGCCAGCTATCGCCGCCGTCGAGCAGCAGTGCTGCCGGACGGCTCGCCTTCAGCCGCTCGACCAGCGTGGCGAGATGTGCGAAGCCGCCAACCTTGCCATAGGTTCTTGCCGCCGCGATGAAGTCTCGCGAGGTGAAGGCGTACGCGTCGCGCGTCCCCGGCGCGACGCCGAAGTGGCGCAGGAAGGCCTCGCTCACCAGATGCGGAGGATGTCCCGCGGCATCGCCCAAGCCGAGGTTGACGCTCGGCTCGCGAAAGTACGTCGGCAGCAATTGCCCATGACAATCCGTGAAGTGCAGCAGATGCACATTGCCAAAGCGCGGCACGTCGTAGACCTTGGACGCGTTCCGCGCCGTGGCGCCACGACCTGCGAGCGGGAAACCCCCGGCGGATGCCGCGGCGAGGACCTCAAGGAATTCACGGCGATTCATGGGAATTTACCGCTGCCGGAAAATCAAAGACGCAGAATCCCCGCTTGGCGGTTCCTAGAACTTCGCGATTCGGGCTTGTCTTCGCGGAGACGGTGCGAGTTAGCCGTCGTTCCCGCGCAGGCGGGAACCCAGTGGCGTTTGTCGCATAATCACAACGCTTCCAACGACGCTGGATCCCCGCGCAGTTACCAAAATGAGCGGGGATGACGCATCCGTATCCAATCGCCGCGACGCTTCGCGTCTTGCTCTTGGACGGATGTGTCACTTGTTGACGGGGGACTGCGGGTCCATCAGCAGCGCGGTCACATCCTTGATCTGTTGCTCGGTTAGAATTTGGTTGTGACCGAAACGCGGCATGGTCGAACACGCGGCGAACGCATCGGCGTTGAATATCTTGCCGTAGGCGTAACGCTGGGTGTCGGCGCCGTACCCACGCAGCTTGGCAAATTGATAAAGGCTCGGGCCGATGGTGCCAAAGGAGAGCTCCTGCGGCGTGAGCTGGTGGCACGCGTAGCAGTTCGCGCCCACCGGTCCCGCGACATCGTCGGAGAATTGCTTGCCGCGGCCCTCCT
>VBDA01000370.1:3560-5275 GCA_005883655.1 Betaproteobacteria bacterium
GGTTCAGCTTTTCAATTTTTTCGGCGACTTCCTTTGCCGGTGCCTTGCCGGGGGCGAGCTGGCTGCACACGCGCTGGGTCTCGTCCTGCTTCAGGCGGTCGAGCCCAGCCTGACCGGTTGCCTTGAAAGACGCCTGAAGCATCGCGGTCGCCTGGGATGCGATCTGGTCGTTGGACGGTGCGATCGCGCAACCCAGGGGAACAAGTGCGAGACCGATGACAAAGACGCTCCTGCCAAGTTTCATCGTTGCCACTTCAGCGCTTGATTGCCGGCGCATCGAATGCGGCGCCGTTGGCATTGCGCGCAAGGAACATGGTGAGTGCGATGGACGCATCCGATCCGTAAAGAAGCTCCGGAAAGCGTTGCTGGCGGAAGCAGTCGTAGAGCCGCCACTGGAAGGTGCGCAACTCGCCTTGAGACACCCTGTAGGCGGGCCAGGTGGTATACGCCTTCTGCGCGCCTTCGAGTTTGGTCAGATTCGGCAGATCCTGCAGCCGTATACGCTTGCCGTCTTCACCGTGGCAGGTGACGCACCCGAAATCGTGCGGTCCGCCACGGAAGTAGAACATCTTTTCGCCGATGCGATACATCGCCGCCTCTTTCGGATGCGCAAGCGAGACGTTCATCGGAACACCGCGCGATTCCGACGTGATGTAGGCGACCAGCGCCTCGATATCGGATTTTTTGGCGTTGCCGTTGCCGAACGGAGACTTTTTCGCATCGGCTTCCGTGTATCCCTGCTGCGCGACCATGCACCATACCAAGCGCGTTTCCAGATCCATGACCCGGTCGGCGTCGGCGAAATATCGCGGCAGACGCGCGTATGCGCCCTTGACGACCCCCGCGCCCAGTCCCAAATCGCACTGTTCCAGCGATGTCTGCCTGGGGCCGCGCTTCTGCTTCCAGAGCTCTTCGCCGCGGGCCTCCCACAGCTCCGCCGGGTTGCCGTCCTGCAACGCGGCGCGATACTTGGCAATCTCATCGACCGTGGTGCCCTGCGCAAGCACCGACGGTATCGCGACTACCGTCAGCAACGCGACGAGCGAGGAACCGCGGCGCGCAAAATTCGGCATCTGTGTCCTCATTGGATTGGAAGGCGCGGCATTATACGTCGCCGGTCTTGCCCCGCCATTCATCACGCGAGGCGGCAGAGCGGACGCGATCGTCGTGGCTTGGCGCGAGATCAGGTGATCGTCGCCTCGTCGGTGCGCTTGTCGCCCTTATTGTCGATCCAGGTGATGGTGACTTTCTCGCCCTTCGCGCCACCCTTGAACTTGAACGACAGAAAAGGATTCTTCGACACGGCCGGACCCCACTGCGCCGCCAGCACGGTTTTGCCGCCATAGGTCACCGTCACACTTTGGATGAACCATGCCGGAATCACCGCCCCTTGCGCATCTTTGCGCTGACCGGTCTCCATCTCATGATTCATTAGCACCTTGACCTCGGTCGAATCACCGACCATGCTGGCGCGGATTTTCATCGGATCCGCCATGTCATCCTCCGCATCCGCCGAGTGTCACTTTGACTTCCTTGGCCGCGACGTAATACTTGCCGTCTGCCTTCACCAACGCGACGATATTCGAGCTTTGCCCCATCTTGACCCGAGTGCTGATCGTCGGGTCGGTGCCTGCGGGAATGTCGAACGACGCCGCCAGCATGTTGGGATTCTTCTCGATCAGGATCGCGATCGATTCGGTCTTGGGAATGTTGCT
>VBDA01000371.1:0-2041 GCA_005883655.1 Betaproteobacteria bacterium
ATCGGGATGGACGCCGGGAATCGGCCGCGTCACGACGTAGAAATGCTCGGCCGGAAACAGCGGCACATTGACTCCCGCGAGCTTGCCGAATTCACGCGCCCATAGTCCGCCGCAGTTCACCACGCTTTCGCACCGCAACTCGTGTTCGTCGCCACCATGCCGATAACGCACGCCGGCAACCGCTGCCTTCTCGACCATGACATCGATGACCTGCGCCTCCTCGACGATGCATGCGCCACCTAGGCGCGCTCCCCTGGCCAGCGATTGGGTCAGATCGGTTGGATTGGCCTTGCCGTCGCCGGGAATCCATACCGCGCCGCAAAGATCATCGGTGCGTAGCAACGGATAAATATCGCCCGCTACGGTCGGGCTGATGAACTCGAATGCGATGCCGAAGCTTTTGGCGCGCGCCATCTGACGCTTGAGCAGCTTGAGGCGCTCCGGCGTTTTCGCCACATTCAGGCTGCCGCATTGCTTCCATCCCGTCGCGAGGCCGGTCTCGGCTTCGAGCCCTGAATACAACTCGATGCCATAGCGGCTCATGCGCGTCGCGTTGCGGTTGGCGCGCAACTGTCCGACCAGCCCCGCCGCGTGCCAGGTCGTTCCGCAGGTGAGCTTGCCCTGCTCGAGCAGCACGACGTCGGTGCAACCGAGCTTGGTGAGGTGATACGCGGTGCTCGCACCGGCGATGCCGCCGCCCACGACGACGACCTGCGCATGACTCGGAGCCGGAGATGCCATGAATGCGAGGATCCTAGCCGAGCTTCAGCGCGGCGATGCCGGCGACGACGCTTGCCGCGCCGGCCAACCGGCGCCAGCCGAAGCCTTCCTTGAGCCAGATCGACCCCAGCAACGCGGCGAACAATACCGATGTCTCGCGCAGCGCGGCAACGGCGGCGATCGGCGCCCGAGTCATGGCCCAAAGCACGATCCCGTATGCGGCCAGACTGCAGCCGCCACCCACCAGTCCGATCCACATGCTCGCGCGCAAATAGGCGAGCGCGGGCCGGCCGCGCCGGACTACCACCCACACGACAAACGGAATGCCCTCGAGGAAGATCAGCCAGGTGACGTAGCTTATTGCGTTGCCCGAGGCGCGCGCGCCGGCACCGTCGACCAGCGTGTACACGGCGATGATGCATGCGTTGGCGAACGCCCAGTAGGCTGCAGCGCGTGAATGGGCGCGCCGCTGAACGAAGGCGATGCTGACGATACCGAGCGAGATCAGCGCAATGCCGGCAGTCATTTGCGCGCTGGGCAACTCGCGCAGCACCAGGGTGCCAAGGATTGTGACCAGCAGCGGTGCTGTTCCGCGCATCAGCGGATAGGCAAAGGACAGGTCGCCGGTTCGATACGCCTGCGACAGGGTGACGTAGTAGCCGAAATGGATCGCCGATGACGCGGCGATGTACGGCCATGCACTCAAGGGCGGGAACGGAACCAGGCCGACGAACAGCAGCCCCCATAGCGACGAGCCCGCGACCACCGCGGTCGTATCCAGCAACGCGTCACCACCGGCGGACGATTTGAGCAGCGCGTTCCAGCCCGCATGCAGAAAGCCGGCGCCGAGTACCGCCAGCGTGACTCCGACGGAAAGCTCCATTACGCCGTTCGCGGCTTGCGCTTTTGCCAGGATTCCTTGGAGCCCCGAGTCTCCGGACTATCGGGCTCTCCGGGGGGCGACGCGGGCGGCGGCGGTGCCTCCTTCAACCGGGTCCTGGCGAGGACGCCTGCCTGCTCGAGGATCGGATACGCGATGGAACAGATGTGCGAATTAATGCGCTTCAAGTCGCTGATCAGATCGAGGTGCAGCGAGGAGGTCTCGATGCTTTGCAAGGTGTTGATGGACAGGCGTTCGATGTGCGAATCGGCATACGCGCGCTCGAGATCGCGGAACAGCACCTTCTCGGCAAGGAGCTGCTGCGCGCTGGCGAGGTCTCCGTGCAGAAACACGCTCATGCCCAAGCGCAGGTTGCCGATCAGACGTCCATGGAGATCACAAATCTCCTGTATGCCTGCTGCGGAAAAGTTGCGGCCCTTG
>VBDA01000371.1:2128-8250 GCA_005883655.1 Betaproteobacteria bacterium
TCTTTTTCATCGAGCGCTTCGCGGCTGATCTGCGTCAGGTAGAGCTTGATCGCCGTGTAAAGGTCGTCGACGATGTCGTCCATCCTGCGTATCTTCTCGGCCAGTTCGCGGTCATTGGTCTTCAGTACCGTGAGCAGGCCGTTCAACATCTGCTCGATGAAATCGGCCAGCCGCATGGCTTCGCGTGCGGCGTTGCCGATCGCGAGCTTGGGGGTGTCGAGCGCCGACGCATCGAGATAGCGCGGCTTGGCGGGATCATCCACGTCGTGTCTGGCGGGCAGCAGGCGCTCGGCCACGCGCGCGATCTTCTCGGTAAAGAACAGGAACCCAATCGCAATGACGACATTGAACAAGAGGTGGAAATAGACGGTGATCTGAGCGTCGTCGAGGGGTGCCGACGCGAACAGCTCTTCAATGTAGGGCAGCAGCGGCACTATGATGGCGCAGCCGATCAAGCGGAACAAGAGATTGCCCAGCGTCACGCGCCGCGCTTCGGGCGACGAAGTCACGGTATTGAGCATCGCGAGCAGGCCGCTTCCGAGATTGGCGCCCAGCACAAGGCCCAGCGCTACGTGCAAGGAAATCACCTTCGACGTCGCCAGCGTGGCGGTGAGCAGCACCACGGCAAGGCTGGAATAGGAAAGCATGGTGAATACCGCGGCGACGAGCATGTCGAGCAGCACGTCGCCAGTCAGCGAGCCGAAGATGACCTTCACCCCTGCGCCTCTGGTCAGGGGCTGCGCGGCAAGCACGATCAGTTGCAGCGCCAGGATGATCAGGCCGAGCCCGATCAAAATGCGGCCGAAACGTCCGATCTGGCTCGACTCGCGGCGCATGAAGAGGGTGACGCCCAGGAAAATGAAAAAGGGCGAAAGCCACGAAAGATCGAAAGAAAACACCAGCGTCATGAGCGCGGTGCCGACATCGGCGCCGAGCATGACTGCCAGCGCGGGCGCGGTGGCGATCAATCCCTGACCGACGAACGATGCCACCATCACGGCGGTGGCGGTGCTGCTCTGGATTAGCGCCGTAATGCCGAGGCCGGCGGCAAATGCGGCGTAGCGATTGGACACGCTCTCGCGGAGGAACCGGCGCAGATCGCCACCCCAGATGCGCAGGATGCCGGTGCGCACGATATGGGTGCCCCACACCAGCAAGGCGACGCCGGCCAGGAGGTTAAGCAGGATCTTCATCGGTCAGCCCGCGTGCGGCTTCTACTGCGCTTAAAGCCGCATCGATGACGTCGAGCGCGTGATCGAGCTCCTCCGGCGCGATGATCAAGGGCGGCGAAAGCGTCAGTACGTTGCCTTGGCCGATCTTGAACGATAACCCGCGCGCCAGGCAGTGATACATCACCTGTTCGGCTTCACGCGAGGCGGGGTGTCCATTGCGCTCGAGCTCGATCCCGAGCAAGAGGCCGATGCCGCGCACGTCCGAAATCAGCGGGTGCCGACGCTGCATTTCGCGCAGGCGCTGCAGCGCTCGCGCGCCCTGGGCGCGCGACTTTTCGAGCAGGTGCTCATTTGCAATGACTTCCAGCGTCGCCAGCGCGGCGGCGCAGCCGACCGAGCTCTTTTCATGGGTGTAATGGCCGAGCGCGCGATCGCCCGCGATGTCGAAATCGCTGCGGGCGATGAGCGCAGCGAGCGGAAAGACGCCGCCGCCGAGCCCCTTGCCCAGCACGACCATATCGGGAACGATGTCGTAATGCTCGAAGGCGAACATGCGACCGGTGCGGCCGAGGCAGATCGGCACTTCGTCGAGAATCAGCAAGGCACCGTGGCGGTCGCAAGCGTCGCGGACGATGCGGTAATACTCAGGCGGCGGGATCTGCACGTCGGTCGAGCGTACGGTCTCGATGATGACCGCGCCGATATCCTCTTCCTTGCCGAGGACATAGTCGAGGTATTCGGCGCAGCGCAGGTTGCAGGCGTCGCCGCAGCCAAACCGACACTGGCGGGGATCGCAGGGTTGCGCGTGCTCGTTACCCGGCAATAACGGTCCGATGTTCTTGCGGAAGATCGCCTCACCGCCGATCGAGATCGCGTCCAGCGACGCGCCATGGAATGCATCCCACAGCGACAGCGTCTTGTGGCGGCCGGTGACGAGTCGCGCGAGCTTCAGCGCCATACCGATCGCCAGCGTGCCACCAGGCGCGAACAGTACCTTTGACAAGGGGTCCGGCGCGAGCGACGAGAGCGTGGCCGCGAGATCCACCGCCGCGGCGTTGGTGTAGCGCCGAGGCGAGAAGGGGAGCGTGTCAAGCTGCTGCTTGATCGCATCGATCACGTGCGGGTGCCGATAGCCCACCTGATGCACATTATTACCGTGAAAATCCATGATGCGCCGCCCCTCGATGTCGGTGAGCCAGATGCCCTCGCAGGCAACAAGCGCATTCAGGCAGGGGGTCGACAGCGACTGGTGCAGGAAATGCTCACTGTCGGCATCGATGAGCGTCCGCGTTTTGGCGTGCAGGTGTTCGGCTTCCCACGCGCGGCGCAGCGGCGAGAAGTTGACGTCGCCTTCGGATGCGAGATTGGCAGTCAGTGCGCGTGAGTCGGGCGACGTCGGGAAAGATTCGTTCATCGCAGCAGCCATCTTCACGCGCTACACGGCCACGAATACGGCTTAACGTTGCTGAGGTGCTTCATCATTTCTCCTGCGCGCCTTCATTGTAGCCCTGTCCCACGCCCTTGATGACGCCCGCCTGTACGCCACAGGCCGTCAACGGCTCCGACGCGATGCTCTGGCGGCAACGTGGTGTGCGCCGGGTCCGCCCACAGACCGGCTTCGGTGCATGCGCTCTCGGCTGCCCATGACGTGATCGCGGAGCGCTTTGCCCGCCGCGGCGCCGTTGCGGGACGCGATCTTGATCACGATGTCGCGGTGCTCGCGCGCGAACACCGGGAGCGAACCGCGCTGTGCCAGCGTTTGTCGCCGGAACAGCTTCAATTCATTGACCAGGCGCCGGTAGACGACGAGCAGCTTGGCATTGCCTGCGTACTCGACCAGCCGGTCGTGGAACTCCAGGTTGAGCGAATGCCAGGTGTCGAGATCGTTCTTCGCCGCGGCGCGGTCCATGCGCTCGACGATCGCCTTGAGCTCCTTCAGCTGATCGGCGCTCGCGATCTGCGCGAGTCGCCGGCCGACCCACTCGTCGAGAGCGGCGCGCACCTCGTATATTTCATCCGCTTCCTCGATGCTGATCTGGCGGACGAACACCCCACGGTTCTTCTCGAGGTGCACCAGGCCCGACTCCTCGAGGGCACGAAACGCCTCGCGCACAGGACCGCGCGACACGCCGAGCCGCTCCGCGATCGCGACCTCGTTGAGCTTGGCGCCGACGGCGAGGTCGCCGGCCAGGATCATGCGCTCCAGCTCCTTCTGTACCAGCATTGGGAGCGAACTCGACTGCAACAGCGCGATGGTGGCGACCGGCGGCTTGCCCGCGGACATCGGCTTGACGGCAATTTTGGGCATGCTCGTCAATGAGTCCCCGGGATTCCCATCAGCCTAGGGTGTCTCGCCGCGCCGGATGCGCTCTTGAATGTCATCGATGCAGGGCATGAGGTCCGCGATAGTGTCGACGACGTAATGCGCACCGCACTGCTGCATGCGGGTGTAGGCGCGATCGCGCTTGGCGGTCTTCTCGCTCTCCGGAAGCGCCTGCCAGTCCTTGAGGGGGAGCCCGACTTCGTTGCCGCTGACAGCGAGGCCCACGGTCCACATGCCCGCGTTGAGTCCTTCCTCGACGCCAGGGACGGTATCGTCGACCTTCACGCAAGACTGGACGGTCGTGACTTTCAGGTTGATGGCATTCTGCAGACACATATAGGGATAGGGTCTCCCTGCTGGCACATCCGACGCGCAGACAGTCGAATCCGGTTCATAGCCTTGCCGCTTTGCGTCGTCGCGATTGATCTTCATCATCTCGCCGAGGTAACCGGTGGTCGATCCGATCTTGATGCCACGCTTGCGCAGTTCTGCTACCACCTCCAGCGTGCCGGGAATGAGCTTCGAGTATTGCGAAAGGCACGCGAGTTGAAGAGGCACGAACTCGGCAAACATGGCATCCACGTCGGCGTCGTTCGGCGCACGGCCGTGGACTTCCTGCCAGCGACGTCGGACCGTGTCGAGCTGCGAGATCTTCTGGATGTGGACCTTCTTGTGCGCCCCCATCGGCGCGCGGGCTTCGTCCATCGTAATGGGCACCTTTTTGTGCTCATAGACCTGCACGAATACCACCGCGGGCGCCATACAGCCGAAATCCATGGTCGTGCCGGCCCAATCGAGCAATACGGCCTCGATAGGGCCACGATAGGTACGCCGATAGGAAAAACTCATGAGGCGGTCTCCTGTTTATTGTCAGTTGCAGATTGTATACAATATACAATGACTTGTAATAGGGTGTCAAGTTGTACGTTCTCGGGACGATGTTTCATCTCGCCAAGGTTTTGCGATCAGCGAGCGAGATGAGTCAAGCGCAAATTTCACGCATCGCGCCGCACGCCGCGAAATAATCACGATTTGCCTGTCGCATGCGTTGGGCGTAACATTTTTTGGTTGTAGTTCAATTCTTGAGGGAGAGAACCAATGTGTTTCTTGGCAAGAAAGTGTTGGTGGCAACGTGTCGCCAGCGTCGCGATCCTTGGTGCAATGGCCTGGGCCGCGCCGGCCCTCGCGCAAAAGACCGAGCTCTTGGTCTACACCGCGCTCGAAACGGATCAGATCAAGGCATACGAAGAGGCGTTCTACAAGGCCTACCCCGATGTGGGGATCAAATGGGTGCGCGACTCGACGGGCGTGATCACGGCGAAACTCCTTGCCGAGAAAGCCAACCCGCAGGCCGATATGGTCGTCGGCACATCAGCATCGAGCATGGCGGTGTTCGCCAACGAAGGCATGTTGCAGGGATACGCGCCCAAGGGCTTGGACAAGATCGTTCCGGCGTATCGCGATCCGAAGAATCCGCCGGAATGGGTCGGCATGGACGTCTACGGCGCCGCAGTCTGCTTCAACACCGTGGAGGCGGCGAAGCTCAATCTGCCCAAGCCGGAATCCTGGAAAGACCTGACCAAGCCGGTATACAAGGGGCGCATCGTCATGCCCAATCCGGCATCGTCGGGCACGGGCTATCTCGACGTCGCCGGCTGGCTGCAGATGTGGGGCGATGCCGACGGCTACAAGTTCATGGACGCCTTGCACGAAAACGTCGCGCATTACACCCATTCCGGATCCAAGCCTTGCCGCGAGGCTGGTGCGGGCGAGTTTCCGATCGGCATTTCGTTCGAGTATCGCGCGGTCACGACCAAAAAATCCGGTGCGCCAATCGACATCATCTTTCCGTCGGAAGGCTTGGGCTGGGATCTCGAAGCCTCCGGAATCCTGAAGACGACCAAGAAAGTCGAAGCCGCGCGCAAATTGATGGATTGGCTGGCGACGCCGGCGGCGATGGAATTGTTCTCCAAGAATTTCGCCGTGCTCGCGATACCTGGCATCGCCAAGCCGCTGGATTACATTCCCGCCGATTATGAAAAGCGGTTGGTGAAAAATGATTTCGCATGGTCGGCCAAGAACCGGGACAAGATTCTCGCCGAGTGGACCAAGCGTTACGACGGCAAGTCGGAGCCGAAATAAGCCAGCAGAAAAACGCGCGCCCCGACCGGGGCGCTTTTTTTTGGCCGGCATTCCAACAGAAATGAGCGGATAAGCGACGCAATGTCCCCGGTTTCGATCGCCGCGACTATGCGCGAGCCGTTCCTGAAGCTCGAAGGCATCCGCAAGACCTTCGGCCGCTTCACAGCACTGGAAACCATCGGGCTGGCGGTCGAGCGTGGCGAGCTGGTCACCTTTCTGGGGCCCTCGGGCTGCGGCAAGACGACCTTGCTGCGCATCATCGCCGGGCTGGAGACGCAGGACGCCGGAACCATCGTCCAGGGCGGGCGCGACATTTCCCGGCTTCCGCCCATGAAGCGCGACTATGGCATCGTGTTTCAGTCCTACGCGCTGTTTCCCAATCTCACTATTTTCGACAACGTTGCTTACGGACTGGTCAACCGCCGCAAAGGGCGCGACGAAATCCATCGCCGTGTCGGCGAATTGCTGAAGCTGGTCGGGTTGCC
>VBDA01000372.1 GCA_005883655.1 Betaproteobacteria bacterium
GAAGTCGAGCACGATGCGCACGTCGGCGGCGATCGCACCGTCCCTGGTCGCGAACACGGGATTCAAATCCATCTCGGAAATTTCGGGAAAGTCCGAGATGAGCGTCGAAACGTTGACGATCATGCCGGCGAGCGATTCGCGATTGACGGGGTCCGCGCCGCGCACGCCTTTCAGGATTTCCGCCGCAGCGATGCCGTCGAGCATCGACAGCGCGTCATCGCGCGTCGCGGGAGCGAGCCGGAAGGTGATGTCCTTCAGGACCTCGACCAGAATGCCGCCCAGGCCGAACGCGACCAGCTTGCCGAACGACGGGTCGGTGACCGCGCCGATGATGACCTCCTGGCCGCCCAGGAGCATCTGCTGCACCTGGACGCCGAGAAGATTGGCCTTGGCATCGTACTTTTTCGCGTTGGCCATGATGGTAGCGAAGCCCTTCTCGACCTCGCCGGCGCTCTTGACACCGACGATCACGCCGCCGGCTTCGGTCTTGTGCAGAATCTCCGGAGAGACGATCTTCAGCACCACCGGAAATCCCATGCCAGCCGCGATCTTGGCCGCGTCCTGGGCGCTCGTCGCGACGACTTCCTTGGGTACCGCAATACCGTACACATCGCAGACCAGCTTGCCCTCGGGAGCCGTCAGCGACGTGCGCCCTTCTGCCTTGACCTTGTCGAGAATGTTCCGCACCACCGTTTTGTTGCTCGGCGTTTTTTTTCCTTTGGTGTTGGCCGTTGCGGTGGGCGCTTCTGCCGTTGCTTGATTGCTTGCCATCTCATATTCCTCTCATGTTGTCGGTAGCCGGCGTTTCCGTGCCACCGGTAAGGATCAAACCGTTGCGCCCACGGCGCGCGGTGCTGCGTTGACCGGGGCAGCCGTCGCTTCGCCGCCCGCGGCGATGGTCTCTGCGAGCAACTTCGTGAGCGCGTAAACCGAGTCGATATGCGGCGTACGCGTATGCGTGAGTCGGCCGAGCTCGACCACCGCTCCGACCAGAGCCTCGATCTCAGGCGCTCGGCCCGCTTCGACGTCCTGCAACATCGACGTCTTGTGCCTGCCTACTTTCTCGGCACCGGCGATACGCTTTTCCAAGCCTATGCGAAACGTGATGCCCAGCTTGTGAGCGATCGTCTGGGCCTCGGTCATCATCGCCGCCGCAAGCTCGCGCGTCGGCGGATACTGGCAAATGTCCAGCAGCGTGGAACGGGTGAGCGCGCTGATGGGATTGAAGGTCAGGTTGCCCCAGAGCTTGAGCCAGATCTCGGCGCGGATGTCGTCGAGGACCGGAGCCTTGAATCCCGCGTCGGTGAAACACTGCGAAACCTTGGCAATGCGGGCGCTGCTCGAGCCGTCGAGCTCTCCGACCGGGAATCGATCCCCTTCGATGTGTTTCACCACCCCAGGCGCGATCAGCTCGGAGGCCGGATAGACGACACAGCCGATCACCCGCTCGGCCGGAATCTTGCTGCCGATGACGCCGGTCGGATCGACGCTGCGCACAATGCTGCCGGCCAGTTCGCCGCCGTGCTGGTGGAAGTACCAGTAAGGAATTCCGTTCTGCATGGTCACCACCACCGTGTCCGGGCCGTAGAGCTTGGGCACGTCGTTGGCGACGGCTTCCACCTGATGCGCTTTCATCGCCAGGATCACCATGTCCTGCGCGCCAGCTCCAGCGTAATCGTTGGTCGCCTTGACGCGGCTCGCAACCTGCTCGCTGCCGTCGCTCATGACAAGCTTCATTCCATTCTTCCGAATCGCGTCCAGGTTCGCGCCACGGACGACAAAGGTTATGTCGTCGCCGGCGAGGGCCAGTTTCACGCCGACATAGCCACCGATTGCGCCGGCGCCAATAATTGCGATCTTCATCCTTCGATCCCTCCTCGACGTTTCCTGTGACGGTCCATCAATGTGCTCGATGCCAACCTGAAGCTTTCCGTTGCCACGACACATGCCTCTGCCACGATCAAGCTTCCGCCGGCGCGAGCAACTGTCCGCCGCCGAAGCTCGAATGCGCGGCCACTTGTCCGCCGGGCGTGACCTTCACCGCGCAATACTTGAACTCCGGGATCTTCCCGACCGGATCCAGGGCCGGATTGGTCAGCACGTTGGCGGCGGCCTC
>VBDA01000373.1:0-3237 GCA_005883655.1 Betaproteobacteria bacterium
AGCAGATAATCGATCGCAGTAATCAATCCTCCCCATGAATATCACCCTCCGGCAATTACGCGCGTTTGTCTCGATAGGCAATCTTGGAGGCTTCACCAGGGCGGCCAACGCGCTGCATGCGACGCAACCTGCTTTGAGCGCCCAGATCAACCAGCTTGAGGAGTCGCTGGGGGTGCGTCTTTTCGACCGCAGCACGCGATCGGTGACGCTGACGCAGGTAGGACGCGATCTGCTTCCGGTGATAGACAAGCTATTAACCGATCTGCAGGCAGTTGCGGCGCGGGCGCGCGACATCTCGCAAAAAAATACAGGTCGCGTCACCGTTGCCGCGCTGCCTTCGATTTCGTCGACCCTGCTACCCAGGGCAATCGCCGACTTTCACAAGTCCTTCCCGGGAATTTCGATCGGACTCAAGGATGCTCTTGCCGAGCGCATCGTCGACATGATCCGCTCGGACGAGGTCGATTTCGGCATCAGCAGCTCGGCGATCAATGACCCGCAGATCGAGTTCACGCCACTGGCGACCGACAGGATGGTGTTGGTGCTGCCGCGCGGACACAAACTCGCGAAATCCGCAAAGATCTCTCTCGAGGATCTGCTCGATGTTCCGCTGATCTTCATGAACCGAGACAGCAGCGTGCGCCGGATCCTCGACGATGCCTACGCGTCGACAGGACAGCCCGCGACACCTTCGTACGAAGCCGCGTTCATGTCCACGGCCATCGGCATGGTCCGTGCGGGCCTCGGCGTGACCTTGCTGCCCTCCTCCGCGCTCGAGGTGAAGACAGCGTCGGACTTGGTCTGCCGTACGATCAAGCACCCGAAGCTCAAGCGAAAGATCGGGATATTGCGTAAACGCCGGCAGTCATTCTCGCCCGCGGCGGCCTCCTTCGCAGCGTCCCTGCACGCGCTTTCCCGCGACTGGTTCGGGTCCGAGGCTTAAGCTGCGATAGCGCGACTGCTCACGTTTGCGCCGGAATCGCCCGCACCGACAGCACGCCCTGGATCGCCGAAATCGCGTCGACCACCGATGGTTGTATCGGGCTGTCGACGTCGACCAGCGTGTACGCCATTTCGCCCCGGGACTTGTTCACCATGTTGTGAATGTTGAGTCCCGCGTGCGCCATGGTCGTGGAGATCTGTCCCAACATGTTGGGCACATTCGCGTTGGCGATGGCCACGCGATAGGGTGACTCCCGCGGCATGTCGACGTTGGGGAAATTGACCGCGTTGGCGATGGCGCCGTTTTCCAGATATTCGCGCACCTGATCGACGACCATGACCGCGCAGTTCTCCTCCGCTTCTTCGGTCGACGCGCCGAGGTGCGGCAGCGCGGCGACGCCGGGCTGGTGCAGCAGCTTGGCACTCGGAAAATCGCAGAGGTAGTACTTGAGACGGCGCGCGCGCAGCGCCGCGATCACCGCATCCTCGTCGACGATGCCGTCGCGGGCAAAGTTGAGAAGCGCCGTGCCGCTCTTCATGACCGCCAGCCGCTTGTCGTCGATCAGGTGTCGCGTGACGTCGAGCAAGGGCACGTGCAGGGTGACGAAATCCGACTGCTTGAGGAGCTCCTCGATGCTGTTGGCCTTGCGCACGCTCGATGGCAGCCGCCACGCCGCGTCGACGGTGATCTCCGGATCGAAACCTATGACCTTCATCCCGAGCTTGATGGCAGTGTCGGCCACGAGGCTGCCGATCGCTCCCAGGCCGATGATGCCCAGCGTACGGTTGGGCAGCTCGACGCCCGCGAACTGCTTTTTGGCGTCCTCGACACTTTTTTCCAGGTTCGGCGCAGCGGCATCCAGCTTCGCCACGTAGTCAAGCGCGGGAATCAGGTTGCGCGCCGCCGTCAGCAAGGCGGCCAGCACCAGCTCCTTCACCGCGTTGGCGTTGGCGCCGGGCGCGTTGAACACCGGCACGCCACGGTTGGACATCGCGTCGACCGGAATGTTGTTCGTGCCCGCTCCGGCGCGGCCGATCGCCTTGACGCTGGCTGGAATCTCCATCGTACGCATGTCGAACGAGCGCACGAGTATGGCGTCGGGATGCTCTACCGCCTTCCCGACCGCGTAGCGCGCGTTGGGAAGGCGGTGCAGCCCCTGACTGGATATCTGGTTGAGGGTAAGAACGTGGTATCGGGTGTCAGCCATATCGTTTTTCGAAGTCCTTCATGTACGCGACCAGCGCCTGCACACCTTCGATGGGCATGGCGTTGTAGATGGAAGCTCTCATACCGCCGACCGAACGGTGCCCCTTGAGCTGCACCATGCCGTGTTCCTTCGCGCCCTTGAGGAACGCCTCGTCCTGCGATTCGTCCTTGAGCCGGAACGGAATGTTCATGCGCGAGCGATCCTGTTTGCGCACCGGGTTGCTGTAGAACCCGCTGCCGTCGAGATAATCATAGACAAGCGCCGCCTTGGCGATATTCTTCTTCTCGATCGCCGCCAATCCGCCCTGCGCCTGCAGCCATTCGAACACCAGGCCGGCGACGTAAATGGCGTAGGTCGGTGGCGTGTTGAGCATGGAATCGGCCTCTGCCTGTTCTTTCCAGTTGAATGCGGAGGGAGTCAAGCTCATCGCGCGACCGAGCAGATCAGCGCGCACGATCACCAGCGTGAGCCCGGCCGGCCCCATGTTCTTTTGAGCCCCGCCGTAGATCACGCCGTACTTCGCGACGTCGATGACCCGCGACAGGATATGCGAGGACATATCCGCCACCACGGGCACGTCGCCGGTGTCGGGATCCCACTGATACTCGACACCACCGATGGTTTCGTTGGTGCAGATGTGGACGTATGCGGCATCCTTCGAGAGCTGCCAGGTTTCCTGCGCAGGCACGTACGTGAAATGCTTGTCTTCCGCCGACGCCGCAATATTGACCGCGCAGTATTTCTTCGCTTCCTTGATCGATTTCTTGGACCACTCTCCGGTGTTGACATAATCGGCCACCGATCGGCTGCCGAGAAGATTCATCGGCACGATGGCATTTTCGCCGATCGCCCCGCCCTGCAGGAATAGAACCTTGTAGCTGGCGGGGATCGCCAGCAATGCGCGCAGATTGGCCTCGGCCTTGTCGGCGATGCTGATGAATTCCTTGCCGCGATGACTCATTTCCATCACCGACATGCCGCTACCGTGCCAATCCAGCATTTCGGCGGCGGCCTTGCGTAACACTTCTTCCGGCATGACCGCAGGGCCGGCACTGAAATTGAACACTCGCATGAGATGGATCCGGGG
>VBDA01000373.1:3343-4292 GCA_005883655.1 Betaproteobacteria bacterium
AATGCACATTGCTGTTTATGGCTGGAATGTGATTTTACTGCATTGGCGCGCGAGCATCTGGGTCGCCGCGCGCAATGCGCAGCGCTTGTCTGGTCGGCCAGCTATCCCATAAGATGCGCCCATGATTGCTCGCGTTGCGCAGAACTTGCTCGCTGTCCTGCTGTTGGCCACGGCACAAGCGCTCGCCCAAGCCCCGCAAACGGTGTTTCTCGACGAGCTGACCTCGAGCGAGCTCCGGGATCAGGTCCGCGCAGGACGGCGGACGATCATCGTTCCGATCGGAGGCACCGAGCAGAACGGGCCGCACATGGTGCTCGGCAAACATAACGTCCGGGTCAAGGTTCTGGCCGAGAAAATTGCGCTTGCGCTGGGCGACGCACTGGTGGCACCGGTGATGGCCTACGTGCCCGAGGGAGGCATCAGCCCACCCACGTCACACATGCGCTATCCTGGCACGATAAGCATTCCAAACCAGACATTCCAGCAAATACTCGAATATGCCGCGCGAAGCCTTAAGCTGCACGGCTTTCGCGACATCGTTTTTCTCGGTGACCACGGCGGCTACCAGAAGGACGAGCAGGCAGTCGCCGATCGCCTGAACCGGGAATGGGCGTCGGCACCGACGCGAGTGCATGCGCTGCCGGAATACTACCGAACGGCCGCGACCGCGTATGCGGAAGCGCTGCGGCAGCGCGGCTACTCGAACGATGAAATCGGCGCTCATGCAGGGCTCGCCGACACTTCTCTCGCACTGGCCATCGATCCGCGCCTGGTTCGGCGAGACTTGTTGCGGTCCGCGCAAGCTCCCGGCATCGATCGCGCCAGCGAGGGCGTGACCGGAGATCCGCGTCGTGCGACCGCAGAGCTGGGCCAAGTCGGCGTCGGCGCCATCGTTGCCCAGACAGTCGACGCGATCAAACGCGCGACGGCGAGACGATAACCGCGCATC
>VBDA01000374.1 GCA_005883655.1 Betaproteobacteria bacterium
GCTTCCTGGTCCGCGCCGTCGATGTCGAGAAACGCACAGTGCTGTTCGACGACAAACACTTCGCTGCGCACGCGAAGCGCCGCGTACAGGGCGTGTGGCGTGAGATCGGCGAAACGACTCCACTGCCAGGCGATTTCAGAGGGCATCGTTGGGCGAGACGGGCGCGGAGCTTGCGGCACTTCAGAGGGCATCGTAGAGCAATCCGTGCGCGGAGTTTGCGGCACGTAAGTTACACTATGCGGCCGTCGCAATCGATCGTTTCTCGGGCTCTTTCGGTGTCTCCCATGGCAAAAGCGCATCGCATCGCCGTCATCCCCGGTGACGGCATCGGCAAGGAGGTAGTCCCCGAGGGCGTTCGCGCGCTCGAGGCCGCGGGTAAAAAGTTCGGCATCGCATTCCAATGGGACGAGTTCCCGTGGAGCTGCGATTACTACGTCAAATACGGCCGAATGATGCCGGAAGACTGGTTCGAACAGATCCATCGACACGAAGCGATTTTCTTCGGCGCCGTCGGCTGGCCGGCGACGGTACCCGATCACATATCGCTTTGGGGCTCGCTCATTCAGTGGCGGCGCCGATTCGACCAGTATGTCAACCTGCGACCGTGCCGTCTGATGCCTGGCATTCCATCGCCACTGGCCAACCGCAAGCCGGGCGACATCGATTTCGTCGTCGTGCGCGAGAATACCGAAGGCGAATACTCGTCGGTCGGCGGACGGGTTTTCGACGATACCGACCGGGAAACCGTATTTCAGCAAACGATCTTCACCCGCACCGGCGTCGACCGGATCCTCAAGTACGCATTCGAACTTGCGGCTACACGTCCGCGGAAACACGTAACCTCGGCCACCAAATCGAACGGCATCTCCATCACCATGCCGTACTGGGACGAGCGCTTTCGCGCGATGTCGGCACGCTACCCCGATATTCGAACCGATCAATTCCACATCGACATCCTGAGCGCGCAATTCGTACAGCATCCGGATTGGTTCGACGTAGTGGTCGGCTCCAATCTGTTCGGCGACATCCTTTCCGACCTGGGCCCCGCGGTGTGCGGCACGATCGGCATCGCACCGGCGGCGAACATCAATCCGGAACGCATTTATCCGTCGACCTTCGAGCCGGTTCACGGCTCGGCTCCGGACATCGCAGGCAAGGGTATCGCCAATCCCATCGGTCAGATCTGGTCGGCGGCGCTGATGCTCGAACACCTCGGGCACGCCGCCGCCGCGGCCGCAATGGTACGCGCGATCGAAGCGGTGCTTGCCGACAAGAGCGCGCCGCGCACCCCTGATCTCGGCGGCCGAGCGACGACCGAGGCTCTCGGCAAGGCCATCGCGGAGGCCATAACTTAGTCGCGCGGGGTTCGCACGGCTTTTGTGGCAAGATAGCCGCCAAAGAACGAGCCTGACGATGGGTACTGAGTCAGAAGTTCCGAAGATAAAGGAGCGGATGAAAATGGCTGTCAGGCAAGGCACGAGGCCGAAAGCGTACCTCCTGGTACGGTGAGGCCGAGTAACGCAGCATGACAGTCATTTTCGCCGCGAACTATCGAGCGAATTTCTGACTCGGTACGCTAGGGAGCCATCGCAATGATCATCGGCATTCCACGCGAGACCCGCCCCGGGGAGACCCGTGTCGCCGCGACGCCAGAAACCGTCAAGAAGCTGTCCGCGAGCGGCAAGCATGAGATCGTCGTCGAGGCTGGCGCTGGAGTGCACGCGAGCATTCCAGACGCGGATTTCCAGGCCGCCGGCGCGCGCATCGGCAGCGCCGCCGAAACGCTTGCTGCCGACATCGTCCTTACCGTGCGCGGCCCCACCGCCGCAGAATTGCCAAAGCTGAAGCGCGGTGCACTCCTCATCGGGTTGCTCAATCCCTTCGATCAGGCGGCGATCCAGTCGCTTGCCGCGACCGGCGTTTCGGGCTTTGCGCTGGAGCGTCTTCCGCGTATCAGCCGCGCACAATCGATGGATGTGCTCTCCTCGCAGGCGAACATCGCGGGCTACAAGGCGGTGATGATCGCGGGCAACGTCTACGGCCGCTTCATGCCCATGCTGATGACCGCCGCGGGCACGGTGAAGGCGGCGCGCGTGCTCATTCTCGGAGTCGGCGTCGCCGGCTTGCAGGCGATCGCGACCGCGAAACGGCTGGGCGCGGTGATCGAGGCCTCGGACGTTCGTCCGTCGGTGAAGGACCAGGTCGAATCGCTCGCCAAATGGGTCGATGTGCCTTACGCCAACGACGAGGAAAGAAAGATCGCCGAAGGCGTGGGCGGCTACGCGCGACCGATGCCTCCGGAATGGATGGCGCGCCAGGCCGGGATCATCGCCGAGCGCTGCAAGACCGTCGACGTGCTCATCACCACCGCCTTGATCCCGGGGCGTCCCGCGCCCAAGCTCATCCGGGCGGACACGGTTGCCGCGATGAAACCCGGTGCTGTCATCGTCGATCTCGCGGCCGAGCAGGGCGGCAATGTCGAAGGCACCGAGATCGACCAGATCGTTGTAAAAAATGGGGTCAAGATCGTCGGGTTCGCCAATCTGGCCGCGCGTGTCGCCGCCGACGCAAGCGCGCTCTACGCGCGCAATGTGCTCAACTTTCTTGCCCTTTCGCTCAACCCCAAGACCGGCGAGTTTAACGTTCCCAAGGATGACGAAATCATCACTGCGACGCTGGTATGCGAGGGCGGCCAGGTGATAACGAAAGCGTAATCCCATCGTTCGGATTTCGGTGGCGTTGTCTCGATTGCAGCTGCACGTATCAAAAAAGCAAGTGGGAGAGAATCATGACCTCAGGCGTTGATCCGATCGTCATCAACCTCATCGTGTTCGTGCTGGCGATCTTCGTCGGCTATCACGTGGTATGGGGCGTGACGCCGGCGTTGCATACGCCGCTGATGTCGCTCACCAACGCGATATCCAGCATCATCCTGGTCGGCGCGATGCTCGCCGCCGGCGCCGCCGATCTCGACTGGGGCGGCTGGCTGGGCGTGGCCGCGGTGACCCTGGTGTCGATCAACGTTTTCGGCGGCTTCCTGGTGACGCAACGAATGCTCGACATGTTCAAGAAGAAGGAACCCAGAGCCGGCGCGGCCAAGGAATAAGACGAAACCAAGGGGAAAGCATGAGCGCCAACCAACTCGCACTGTGGTATCTCGTCGCCGCGGTGAGTTTCATCCTCGCGCTCAAGGGTCTGTCAGGTCCGCATACCGCGCGCCGGGGCAACCTCTACGGCATGGTCGGCATGGCGATCGCCTTGCTGGTCACGCTGGCGCTGGTCTATTCGCACAGCAAGAACGTGCTGCCGATTCTCGGCGGCATGGCGGTGGGCGGGACGATCGGCGCGATCGTCGCGCGCCGGGTGCAGATGACGCAGATGCCGGAGCTGGTCGCGGCAATGCACTCGCTGGTGGGCCTGGCCGCGGTGTTCATCGCCGTCGCCGCGGTCAACAATCCCGCGGCGATGGGGCTCGATGTGCCGATCACCTTCGGACACAAGCTCGAGCTTTTCATCGGCACCTTCATCGGCGCGATCACCTTCTCGGGATCGGTCATCGCATTCGGCAAGCTGTCGGGAAGGATCCGCAGCGCGCCGGTGACATTCAAGGGCCAGCATTTCGTCAATCTCGCGATCGGCATCGCAATGATCGCTTTCGGCATCTGGTTCTGCATCGCGCCGCCTTCCGCGCAGTGGATGCCGTTCATCATCATGGCCGCGCTCGCGTTCCTGCTCGGTTTTCTGCTCATCATTCCCATCGGCGGCGCCGACATGCCGGTGGTTATCTCCATGCTGAACAGCTACTCGGGATGGGCCGCAGCGGGCATCGGCTTCTCGCTCGACAACCCGATGCTGATCATTGCCGGCTCGCTGGTCGGCTCTTCAGGCGCGATTCTGTCGTACATCATGTGCAAGGCGATGAACCGCTCGTTCTTCAGCGTGATTCTGGGCGGCTTCGGCGGCGAGATCAGCGAGGCGGCCGCCGACGCTGAGAAAAAGCCGGTCAAGAGCGGCAGCGCCGAGGACGCCGCGTTTCTTTTGTCGAACGCCGACACCGTGATCATCGTGCCCGGCTACGGCCTCGCGGTGGCGCGCGCGCAGCATGCGGTGAAGGAGCTCGCCGCGAAGCTGACGGCCAAGGGCGTGACGGTCAAATACGCCATCCATCCTGTCGCCGGCCGGATGCCCGGACACATGAACGTGCTTCTGGCCGAGGCCGAGGTCCCGTACGACCAGGTATTCGAAATGGAAGACATCAACAGCGAGTTTCCGCAAGCCGACGTGGCGCTGATTCTCGGCGCCAACGACGTCGTCAACCCGCTCGCCGAGCAGAAAGGCAGCCCTATCTACGGCATGCCGATCATCGAGGCGTACAAGGCCAAATCGGTCCTCGTCAACAAGCGCTCGATGGCCTCCGGCTACGCCGGTCTCGACAATCCGCTGTTCTACATGGACAAGACGATGATGGTGTTCGGCGACGCGAAAAAGGTTGTCGAGGATCTGGTCAAGGCGGTTGATTGACGCGGCGTTTCGGACGCCACGACGAGGCGAGCGCTGTCCGGTAGTAGGTTGCGGCTTCCGGATTTCCCTGCGCAACGCGAATCGGTTTCCCGACGGCGCCCAACTCGAATGCGATTAGCGATCTTGCGCGATGACTGAAATGACACGCAAGCCCGCATTCTGGATCGCATTCGCCGTAATTTCTGTCTTGTCGGCGGTGTTCGCCTGGCGCTTTTTGCCGCAGGCGCTGCCGCTGATCAAGCTCGACGTCAAGATGACCCGCGACGACGCGCTCGATCGCGCCAGCGCGCTTGCCGGCAAGCTCGGTCTTGCGCCGCTCGAAACGCGGCGTGCGGCATTGTTCACCCACGACGGCACGACCCAGAATTTCGTCGAGCTCGATGCGGGCGGCAAGCCCAAGTTTGCCGAGCTGCTGACCGGAGTGGTCTACGCGCCATATTGGTGGGAAGTGCGGCTGTTCACTCCGGACCAGACCGCCGAGGCGCGCCTGCGCTTCAGGCCGGACGGCTCGCCCTATGGATTTCAGCTGAAGGTACCCGAAGCCGACCGTGGCGCGGCGCTCGACGCCGGTGCGGCACGCGCCATCGCCGAGACGCGCGCTGCCGGCGACTGGTCGATCGACTTCGCGCCCTACAAGCTTCTCGAGCAGTCCGAGGTGCGGCGGTCCGGCGGGCGCGTC
>VBDA01000375.1:0-7014 GCA_005883655.1 Betaproteobacteria bacterium
ACGTGACTATCGAGGTAATCGCAATGAACGTCTTCGACCACGTAGGTTCCGCCAGGAGAAAGCATGGGAAAGTAGTTCAGAAATGATGTAACGACGTCGCGCGGAACGTGAGATCCGTCGTCGATAATCACATCGTAGCTTTCGCATATTGATTTGATGCTCTGGAATGCTTCGTCAGCATTGGCATCTCCGACCACCACGCTGATCCTTGGATCGTCGAAAAATAGCGTCCCACACTCGGGGTTTATATCGCATCCGACAAGATGTTCGGCGTTCGGCAGATATTGAGCCCAAAGCTCGAGCGATCCCCCGTTCTGAACACCGATTTCGAGCAGATTCAGTGCGGTCGACCTCTTACTCTCGAAAAGATCTTCGTACACGCGCAAGTATAGCGACCATTTATCGCAAACCCTGCCGCGGTGCTGGGCATACAGATTCGAAAGAGTAACCAAACAATCGTTCCTCTCGCTTCGATCAACGCGATTCGGGCATCATTCGCGCGGCTTGCACCCGACAAGCCAGTGATCGATAGTTATGGTAGCTTGCTGCGCGGGGCGGTTGATATGCGCACGTCCGCCTTTATGATTTCTAAACTATGTCCCTTTGTGAGGGGGCTTGATAATTAAGCCTTGGCCTGTGGGCAAAGAGCAGATGTCGACGCCCTTTTCAACGGCGAACACATCCATCGCGACCTTCTGTTCGTGATAGCCGTGATAAGCATAGTCGTCAAGAAGCATGAAGGCACCCGGAACAAGGCGATCCCAAAAAAAGTGCGCGGCGGCGACTTCCGGGGGCGCACAGTTCATGTCGATGTGTAGGTAAGCGACGCTTTTCGCATCGACGCGGCCTAATGTTTCAGGGATCGGCCCTTCAATAATGCATACGTTATTCCATTCGGCGAAGTTGGCACGGACGTCGCCGACGCTGGACGTGTATTGTCCGCTTTGGAGCAAATCTTGATTCATTGCAAGCCGTTCGGTGACGTATCGTTCGTCCAGCCCCTTGAAGGTATCGAGAAGATAGAAAGTTTTTCCGATTGAGTCCCAGTTCAGGTATTCCATAATCGCGCTACTCAGAAATCCCTTGTTTACTCCGCACTCGACGAAATCACCATCAAGCTTGCTAGCGCCCGACGCCGCCCAAAGGCCAATGTGAACGCGCCAAAACCAATGATATTCGTCGACGCCGCCGATCGCCTTGACGCCGCGTTGATATGCCAGGACGAAGGCTGCATCATCGACAAAGTCGTGGCAATGTATTGTCTGAAGACCATCCGCATTGAACATTGTTAGGAATCGATCAGCAAAGGCTTTGGATCGGTGCGGCCGACCTATAACCAAGCCCAGGATCCTGGAACCAATAAAATCAAGTGTCGGAGTGCAGTTGTGCCTGCGATGGTCCGCAAGGCCGCACTGGGTAAATTATAGCTTGGCATCTAGCAAAGGGGTAGCGGATCGCGGGACGACGCGAGTCTTACGAAAGCCGTCACCCATTTCGGAAATGCTTAGTATATTGGCACTCGCCGCGAGCGCAGGGAGCCTCGCCACCTGCAAAGTCAACTGCCCATCGTTGAAGCTCTGAATCTGTGATTTTTCCGCCCGCATCCGCCGAAGCCGATCGTTTTTGTGATGAGGGATATGCCTTGCTCGAAGCTGGCCGATTCGACGAGGCCCATGCCCTTCTATCACGCGCTCGCGTCCTCTCCCCCAGCACCCCGCTCATTCACTACCGCCTGGGACTGCTGTTCAACGACATCGGCCGAACCGCTGAGGCGCTCGAGGCCTTGGACACTTCGCTGAGCCTGCAACCGGATAACGCGCGTGCGCACAACAATCGCGGCTCGGCCTTGCAGCTGCTTGGCCGCGCATCGGAAGCCGAGCAAGCGTTCCAACGCGCGCTCGATCTCGATCCGGATCTCGAACTCCCCTATATAAATCTCGGCCACCTGCTGGAAGAGCAAGGCAAGGTCCGGCAAGCGACCAACCTTTATGAACGAGCAATTGCGCGCGGCTTGGACCCCACATTGTTCAGTCATTATCTCGCTGCCGTGTCAGGCAAGATCACCCATCGCGCTCCGGATCGTTGGGTCAGCGCGACCTTCGACAACTTCGCTCCGACCTTCGATGCGCGGCTACGGTCGCTAGGGTACAACGCGCCGCGGAAGCTCGCGGCGATAGTGCGCTCACATATGGATGAAAGACTCGACGTACTCGATCTGGGCTGCGGGACCGGCCAGTGCGGGCTCTCCTTGGCGCAACAGAAACGGTACCTGGTCGGCGTCGATCTTTCTGAAAAAATGCTCGGCCAAGCCCGCGCGCTTGGCATCTATGACGAACTGCACCTAGCAGAGTTGCATACATGGATGCGCGGGGCGGCTGCGGCACGCTTCGACCTCGTAATCGCGGCTGATGTTTTCATCTACATCGGCCTCCTGGGGGATTTGTTCCAAGAAACAGTACGCAATCTGCGGCCTGGCGGCTGGTTTGCATTCTCGACCGAGGAGTGCGGGTCAGCCGATTACATGCTTCGGCGAACTGGCCGCTATGCGCAGTCGGAGACATACATCAGGCGCCTATCGGAACTGGCGTTCACGGTTGTTGTTGCCGATCCCACGATTATCCGCTTGGAGTCAGGCAAGCCACTCATGGGTCGACTCTATCTGCTGCAAAAACAGTGAACCGCGCACCTTCGTATTTAGCCGCCATCAGAATCCGAATAATGGCGGTCGATGGATGAAACAGGCACGCCGGTCGACAAAACATCAGATTCTATAAATCTGCGCCTCTTTGCTGATGACACCACCTTCGCCACATCTCGCGCAGGGCGATTTCAAAATGATGAGCAAAGCGACGGGTATCAAAAATCGGCGACTCCAACGCCTGTTTTCGAAGTCCGGCACGTAGCTCAGCGAGTCTGTTCAAATCTTTGGCATGTAATGCGGCTCGAGCCACATAGTCATCGGGGCTGACCGCGACCCATTGAGGCAACCCCACGTTCATTAGCAGGCCGACACCCTGCCGTGATAAGAAGCGATCGCCAGTCAAGGTGAGCACCGGCACACCCATCCAAAGGGCTTCGACGGTGGTGGTGCCGCCCGGGTAGGGGAATGGATCGAGGGCGATGTCCACCTGCTGGTAGGCCGCCAAGTATGTACCGCGAGACACGGGGCGTTCCACGATCAGCCGGCTGGCATCAATGCCCCATGCGGTAAACCGTTCGATGACGCGCTGTCTCACCGAAACTTCCGTGAATTGTTTGGCCTTTAGCAAAAGGCGGCTGCCTGGTACTGCTTCCAGCACCCGCGTCCATAACGCCACCACATCATCATTTATCTTGCTCAGATGATTGAAACTGGCGAATGTCACGTAACCGTTGCGCAATGCGCAAAGTGATGTCACCTTGAGGTCCTCGTTCGGCGGTGTGAAGCACAATCTCGTTTCGGGCAAGCGCCAGATCTTTTCCGTGAAATTCGCCTCTTCACTTTCTGGAAGCGTCCAAGGATCAGCAATGAGGTAATCTATTGCTGCGATTCCCGTGGTGGCGAAATAACCTAACCAGCTAGCCTGCACCGGCGCTGGTTTCCATGCAAACAGAGGCAGTCGGTTGTGGGCGGTATGGCCGGAAAGATCAATGAGAATATCTATAGTGTCTTCTCGTATCAACTGCGCGGCGCTTTCATCTGAAACGCCGACGAGCGAACGCCACCCGGAACAGGACGCCCTGATCCGCTCGGCGACAGCGTCGCCGCAGACATGAGTGGGATAAGCGAAGAGCTCGAGTCGACCGGAAGCCTCCTGCGATAGCGAAGCCAGCACGCCTTCAGCAAAATACCCCACGGGGTGATTGCGCAAGTCTCCGGAGACAAAGCCCACGCGCAAGCAGCGGTCAGCCGCGGGAACATTGGACCAAGCCGTAAACGGGCGGGCCCGCCTCGCCGCTAATTCTCCGAACCCCGTCGCTTCCGACAGCAAGGTCTGAGAGTCTTGGCCGGCAATGTAGTTGTGCATGAAGAGGAGGTTGCTTTGCGCCACGCCAAAGTCAGGATTGATTTCGAGCGCGCGGCGATAGCTCTCCGCCGCAGCGTCGAATTGTCCGAGGTCCTGCAATGCACTTCCCAAGTTGAAATATGCTTCCTGGTAGTCGTGATTGATCTCCAGCGCTCGCCAATAACTCAGCACCGCCTCGTCCAGCCGACCGAGGTCCTGCAGCGCGTTCCCCAAATTGCTGTGTGCCTCCGCGAAATCGGGGCGAAGCTCTGCCGCCCGACGAAAACTCGCCGCTGCGTCGGCAGGTTGACTAAGATCATTGAGCGCATTCCCCAGGTTGTAATGCGCCTCCGCAAAAGAAGGTCGAATCTCTAATGCCCGGCGATAACTCATCACTGCATCGTCGAGCCTACCGAGATTCCTGAGGATGTTGCCCAAATTTGCGTGTGCTTCCGCGAAATCATGCGCCATCGCATCGTCAATCTGGCCCACGTCGCGCAGGACAACGGCCAAGTTATAGTGCGCGACCTCAAAATCGGGATTGATTTCTAAGGCCGAGCGATAGCTAGCCATTGCAGCATCTAGCCGCCCCAAGTCTTTCAGCGCATTGCCAAGGTTGACATGCGCTTCGACATCGCAGGGATTTGCTTCCAGCACCCGGCGGTAGGTCGTTACGCCGTCATCGATAGGTGTGCGGACTTCGGATCGTTCCGTGGTGCTGCGACGTTGCAGATTCCTTGCGACGGACCGAAATCGTTCAAAAAGGCCGATCCCACGCTCTTTCACGATCTTCTTGCCAAACGGTGTTTACGTTGTTCCAACATCATGAGCATGATCGGCAGAAACGCGACGGGCCTCATTTCCGCTAAATGGTTGCTGCTCAGTACAAGATAGGCTTCGGATCGGGACCGCTCTAGTGTGACTCTTGCGCCGTACACTCTAGGTCTGCCATTTTTTTAGGTAACTGGAAAATGCGTTCTGCCATTCGATGCTACCGAATCCCCCTGCTCCGTCTCCACCGCTCTGGTGAGTGATGGCGATTTGCCAAGTGCCAAGGCGTAGGTTTTTTGATCTGGCGGCGCGACAGAAATCCATATCGTAGAAATTGAATCTAAAGATTGGGTCGAAGTAGACGCCCGCCTTAACCAATGTCGAACGTCTGGTCGCCAACAAAACCCCATCCAGGAGCTCACACGCTACGGGCATAGCACCGTAATAACCGACGGATCCAGAAGGCACCATCCCATGAGCAATGCCGCCGCTTAAATTGATCGGATCGTCCCACGCAAAGTTACCCGTTGAGTCATAGACGGTGAAAGCCCACGATGGTTGACGTGGAACCCTTCGTTGGTTGCCAGCTACGCCAATGACATCGAAGTGATCAAGCCCGTGAGCGACGCGATCCGTCAAGAAGAAGTCATCAATCCAGACGTCGTCGTGCACGAAGACCAAAATATCAGCAGAGCTAGCGTTGATTCGGAGGTTATAGAACTCGCCGAGACCCGTTTGATTCTCGAATACAATCGAATGGCTGAGTCGTTGATCAGATTCAAGTCGGCGTAGGGACAGGCCAAGCGGCGCATGCGTCCAAAACGCCTCTTCGTCGTCACGCGTAGCAGATACGATCTCAACGGTGGTCGCGCTACGTGCCGACGCTATCGCGACGCCCTTGCTCGCGGCGCGGACGTTCGAAACGCGTGGCTTGATGTCGGCAGCGCCGCGTCCCGTTTCTACGGATTTGCGCAAGTCTCGTAAATAGCGAAGAAAAAACATCTGCGTATCAGCCTAAGTGGAACAGCCAGTTCGAATGGTTCTGCGACAGCACAAGCTCCGATAGCGTCTTTGCGCGGAATGTATCACAGCAATCCACGCTCCGCGAACGAAATGGTCTTCGATCCCGCAACGATAAAATGATCAAGCGTCTTGATCTCGACCAGGGACAGCGCCTGTTTAAGCGTTTGCGTCAGCAGCTCGTCGGCGCGGCTCGGCTCAGCAACGCCCGATGGATGATTGTGCGCGAAGATCACGCCAGCAGCGTTGTACCGAAGCGCCGTTTTCACGACTTCACGCGGATACACGCTCGTTTGCGTCAAGGTGCCCCGAAACAGCTCTTCGCACCCAAGCAAACGGTTCTGCGCGTCGAGAAACATCGCCACGAACACTTCGTGTGGCCGGGCGCCAAGTGAAAGGCGCAGATAATCCCGCACTGCCTGGGGTGAGCTCATTGCGTCCCGGTCCCGGATCTGCTCGGCCAGCGCGCGACGAGCCATCTCGATCACTGCTTGAAGCTGGACATACTTGGCTGGCCCCAGGCCTCGGACCTCCGCGACATCGTCCAATGGCGCCGCGAACAAGCGGTGAAGGCTTCCAAAACGGCCCAGTAGATCCCTGCCTAGCTCGACCGCGCTCTTGCCCGCGACGCCGGTGCGCAGAAAAATTGCCAGCAGCTCGGCCTCGGACAGTGAAGCCGCCCCCAGCTTGAGCAGCCGCTCGCGGGGACGTTCGTCTTCGGGCCAATCGGCAATACGCATCGTGATGCCCCTGTACCGTGGTGCCGGGTCATACTAAACTGCGCCAGCCACCATCAAACTCGACCAGATGGACGATAAATCCGCGATGAATGCTCCAGCCCGACCCTTAGACCGCATCGTTCTTGGCGTCACCGGCGGCATCGCGGCATACAAGGCCGCCGAGCTTGTTAGGCTCCTGGTCAAGGAAGGCATCGCTGTGGACGTGGTGATGACCGCGGTCGCGACTAAGTTCATCGCTCCGATGACCATGCAGGCGCTGTCTGGCAGCCCGGTATTGCTCGACTTGTGGGAATCGGGCGCCGCCAACGCAATGGGACACATCGAGCTTTCGCGCCATGCGGATGCGATCATTGTCGCGCCGGCGTCAGCGGACTTCATGGCTAGGCTCGCGCACGGTCTTGCCGACGACCTGTTGTCGACGCTGTGTCTCGCGCGCGACTGTCCACTGCTGGTCGCCCCGGCGATGAATCGTCAAATGTGGACGCACCTTGCGACAC
>VBDA01000375.1:7073-8380 GCA_005883655.1 Betaproteobacteria bacterium
CCGGGCCGCGGCGACCAGGCGTGCGGCGAGACTGGCGACGGTCGCATGCTCGAGCCGGAGGAGCTTCTGGCAGGGTTGATGGCCTCCGTGCAGCCAAAGCTGCTCGCGGGAAAGCGGATCGTTCTCACGTCGGGGCCGACCTACGAGGCGATCGATCCCGTGCGCGGCATCACCAACCGAAGCTCGGGCAAGATGGGCTTTGCTCTCGCGCAGGCATGCGCGGAGGCAGGCGCGGAAGTGACGCTCATCGCGGGACCGTGCACGCTTGCGACGCCAGCGCGGGTGACACGCGTCGACGTGACAAGCGCATCGGAAATGGCGGCGATGGTCGAGGCCAGCGTCGCAGGGTGTGACGTCTTCATCGCCGTGGCCGCGGTCGCAGACTATACGCCCGGCGAAACCCATGCCACGAAGCTAAAGAAGACCGATGCGCCGCTAACAGTGACGCTCAAACCGACCGTCGACATCCTCGCGGCGGTCGCCGCGCGCCAGAATCCGCCGTACTGTATCGGCTTTGCCGCCGAAACCAACAACGTCAACGAAAACGCCGAAGCGAAGCGACGCAGGAAAAAAGTGCCGCTGGTGATAGCCAACCGCGCGCAGGACGCGTTCGGCAAGGACCAGAACGAAGTCACCTTGCTCGACGACAACGGTGCACATCCACTTCCGAGGATGGACAAGCTGGCGCTGGCGAGAAGATTGGTGGCGGAGTTTGGCCAACGGCTTCCATCTGGCCGAACCACCTGAATACGGGGTTTGTCATGCAACGAAGTTTGATTATCGGATGCACGTTGTTCGGTCTTGTTCTCGGCGCGTGTGCAGGTTTCTGGACCGGGATGCGCGAAGGATGGAATCTCGCGCTCATGGAAAATTCCTTTAGTATCGGAGCTGGCGCGCTGCCGCGCCTTGCCGCCGTCCGGTCCGGGAGAGCCTCCGAGCTGAACAGAGCATTTGAGTTCGACGTAGACAGCGGATTGGTCTGGTCGCATCACTTTCTCGACTCATCGCTTGCTGGATTCTTGGCCCCGGTTTGGGGAATCGGCACCTCCGCGCAGGACCCGCAGGCAATCATGCGTCTCGCCAACTACCGGAAAACGTACCCCTCGCTTACAAAGGCAGACGTGTTCGACGACGTGATTCCGAAGACCGCAACGCGGCGCGAAGACGATCGAGGGTCGACGGGTATTGAAGAAAGGCTGGCAATCATCAGTGACATGGTTAAGCGATATGCCACTAGTCCGTGAAGCCATTGCATACAACGCTCCGAGGAACCCCGCCATTTGCCGCCATGCAGAATGGCAGGGACC
>VBDA01000376.1 GCA_005883655.1 Betaproteobacteria bacterium
TGTGGTCGGAATTCTGCAGAATGTACGCGTGTTCTTCCTGATGGACGCGAGGGACGACGATGTGGCTCCCCTTCACGTGTCGCACCAGTGCTTGCGCCGGCTCGGCGCTGACTTCGTCCTGCACCTGCTTCACCCACGGTCCCGCGGCGTTGACTAGCGCTCGGGCGCTGACTTCCCGCGTTTCGCCGCCCGCCTCCTGCAACGTCACGCGCCAATGGTTATTTTCGCGATGACCCGCGATCAGCTTGGTGTGGGTGCGAATGTCGGCGCCTTTCTCCCGCGCGGAGATGGCGTTGAAGACGACCAGCCGCGCGTCGTCTACACGCGCGTCGGCGTAGACGAAGCCGCGGTGGAACGTGTTCTTCAAGCCCGCGCCCCATTTGCTGCTGGATAGCTCGACGCCAAAGGACGACGGCAGGCTCTTGCGGCCGCCGAGGTGGTCATACAGAAAGAGTCCCGCGCGTATCATCCACGCGGGCCTCAAATGCGGCTCGTGCGGCAGCACGAATTGCAGCGGCGTGATGATATGGGGCGCGGCGCGAAGAAGCACTTCGCGCTCGGCCAGAGACTCGGCCACGAGCCGGAACTCGTAGTACTCAAGATAGCGCAAACCGCCGTGGATCAGCTTGGTGCTCCACGACGAGGTGTGCGAGGCTAGATCGTCTTTTTCGACCAGCAGCGTCTTGAGGCCGCGACCCGCCGCATCGCGCGCAATACCGGCGCCGTTGATGCCGCCACCGACAATGGCGAGATCGTACATGGCTTGATAAGGAAGTGGCATCGATAATGCTCTCGGCTAGCTCGCAGGTAGCGCGCATCTTACCGTAGCGACGAGGCAAGCCGTTTACGCTACCATTGCGGCATCGTCCCCTCGGCTTTCGCGCTCGCGCTGAAATGAAAACCCTGCCTGAAGTCGACGCACTCGTTCCCGAAATGAGACAGTGGCGGCATCATATCCACGCGCATCCCGAGACAGCTTTCGAGGAAACCGAGACCAGCGCATTTGTCGCCGAAAAGTTGCGCGCCTTCGGACTCGAAGTGCACACCGGGATGGCCAAGACCGGCGTGGTCGGCGTGCTGCGCGGCAATGACAGCGGGGGCAGCGGTAGCGCAATCGGACTTCGCGCCGATCTGGACGCGCTTCACGTGCATGAGCGCTCGGGAGTGCCCTATGCCTCGCGCCACGAAGGCAAGATGCACGCCTGCGGTCATGATGGCCATACGACGATGCTGCTGGGCGCCGCCAAGGCACTCGCCACCAAGAAGAGCTGCGAGGGTACCGTCTACTTCATCTTTCAGCCTGCGGAGGAAAACGAAGGTGGCGGCCGGGTAATGGTCGAGGAAGGGCTCTTCGATAAGTTTCCCATGCGCGCGGTCTACGGCATGCACAACTGGCCGCGCAGGCCGCTGGGCTCGTTTGCCATGCGCGTGGGACCGCTGATGGGCGCTTACGACATTTTCGAGATCGTCGTGACCGGCAAAGGGGCGCACGCGGCCATGCCTTACACCGGCAAGGATCCGATGCTCTTCGTCGCGCACGTCATCAATGCCTTGCAGACGATCGTCGCGCGCAATCTGCATCCGCTCGATGCTGGCGTCGTCAGCGTCACACAGGTGCACGGAGGCGATACCTGGAACGTGATTCCGCAGGAAGTCGTCTTGCGCGGAACCGTGCGCTCATTCAAGCGCGAGGTGCAGGACACGATCGAGCAGCGGATGCGCTCGATCGTCTCAGGCGTCGCGGCGACGTTCGAGATGTCCGCGACGTTGCGCTACGAGCGACGCTATCCCGCGCTGGTCAACGCCGAGGCTGAAACGCAGCACGCCGTCGCGGCGGCGACCGTCATCGTAGGGGCAGAGAACGTGGATACCGACCCGATGGCGGAGATGGGCAGTGAGGATTTCGCGTTCATGCTCCAGGAGAAGCCTGGCT
>VBDA01000377.1 GCA_005883655.1 Betaproteobacteria bacterium
AACGAACGGCCAGGCGAGTGCCGGTCGTCATATGCCAGCCCTCGGCTTCCAGCCTGAATGCTTCGAATTCGCCAGCGGGCACACGAACCCTTTCGCGGCTGACGACCCTGTAATTCAGATAGGCCTCCGATTGACTGCCGGGTTTGCTGGTGCGGTAACGGGCGGTCCATTTCCTTCCGATTTGAAGCTCTGCGGGGATGTGCTGGACGTGCGGCTCATAGGATTCATCGTCGCGCTTGATCGAATTGCCCAATGTGTCCCTGATGACTCGGCCTTCGTTGAATTCCACGCGGTCGGCGTCCTCATCGACACGCGTTACCCGAAGCCGCGTAGACCGCGCCATCGCCTACCGTATATCGACGGTTGAGGGCGTAGGTGCCGGCGGATGCAGGATTGGGCGACGGGCGCATCAGTAGTGGAAGCGGCAGCCCGGGGCCCATCTCGAGTTGCGGCCCGGGGCGCGCTGCTGGCTCCCCCGATGACGCCACCGTCGGCGTTGCCTGCCCCACGGCGACCAACGGGGCCGGGGCGAGCGCGCGACGCTCCTCCTCGGCGCGCAACAGATAATCGAGCCGGTTCTGAGCGATTTCGTTGAACTTTCCGCTCGGATACTCGCGCAGGTAAGCGACCCAATCCTCCGGCTGCTTGGACGCCTTGATCCGGTTCCAGACGCCGATCTCGTTCTGAAATTCGGCTTCGAGCTCCGCTTCGGTGAGCTTGGTGGTCGCCGCCGGAAAGACGAACACGTCGCCCTCGAGCGACGTGGATTCCCAAGGCACCTGAATGCCGCGCGACGCGACCCGCACCGCCAGCCGCACGCGCTTCAGCGCGTCTTCCAGGCGCACGCCCTTGACGGAGAGCTCGCGCACTAGGTTACCGGTATAGAGGCCGTTGACGCTGCCGTCGCCGGACCTGCTGTCTACCGCCACGCTGCCCGGCGAGGTCGAAAATGCCAGCAGGCTGCCCGCCGGGGCGTCGAACTGCGACAGCCCTTTCTGCGCCGGCCGGAAAGCGGTGCCGAACGGATCGTCGCGGCAGGCGTCGAGGATCAGGACGAAGACCTTGCCCTTCGCCTTCGACAGATCGCTGAGCAGTCCGTTGAGTTCGAGACATTGCCCGGGGAGATCGGCCGCGGACTCGATACGCGCGTCGACCGGCACCAGGAAGTTGCGCCAATCCATTTGCGCGCCATGGCCGGCGTAGTAGAAGAACACCTGCTTCGCCTCGCTGCCGCGCGCTGCCGTGCCGAAGCTCGTCGCTGCCTCGCGCAACGCACCGCGATCGACGTCGGTCTTGAGCGTGACGGCGAATCCCGCGCGATCGAGCAAGGCAGCCACGGCCTTGGCGTCATTCACCGCATTGCGCAACGGTGAACGAAGGTAGTTGTTGTTGCCGATGACCAGCGCAATGCGCGAAGGATCGAGCGCGGCCCACGCCGGCACGATTCCGCCGCCAGCAAGCGCGACGGCGCTCCCGGCCTTGAGGAAGTCACGGCGCGAAGCAACTCTGAGCGACAACGATTTCTCCAGGAGAACGGCGCCACGGGCGGGTCGCCTGGAGCCCATACTACAGTGGACGCTCCGCCAGCTCACTCATTTCGGCGCCGCGCTGCGTCGCTGCGACCACCATGCCATGATCTCGCCGACAATTCCGCGACGGAAGGCGAGCACGCAGACCACGAAGATACCGCCGGTGATTACCGTCACCCACTCGCCAAAGGCGGCAAGATAGTTTTCCAAGCCAATGATGATGAAGGCTCCGACGACCGGGCCGAAGACCGTGCCCATGCCGCCGAGCAGCGTCATGAGCACCACCTCTCCGGACATGGTCCAGTGCACATCGGTGAGCGATGCCAATTGAAAAACGATTGCCTTGGTCGCACCCGCGAGGCCGGCCAACGTCGCCGACAGCACGAATGCTAGCAGCTTGTATCTTTCGGCGTCGTAGCCCAGGGAAATGGTACGAGGCTCGTTTTCGCGAATCGCCTTCAAGACCTGTCCGAAAGGCGAGTGGATGACGCGGTAGATCAGCGCAAACGCGGCGATGAATACGATCAGCACGAAGTAATACATGGTGAGCGTGTTCGACAAGTCCAGCAGCCCGAATAATCGGCCGCGCGGCACCGATTGAATGCCGTCCTCACCGTGCGTGAACGGCGCTTGCAGGCAGAAAAAATAAATCATCTGCGCCAGCGCCAGCGTGATCATGGCGAAATAAATACCCTGGCGGCGAATGGCGAGCAGTCCGGTGACGAACCCGAGGGTTGCGGCGGCGCCGGTCCCGGCGAGGATCGCGGCCTCCGGCGGCCATCCCCACACCTTGGCGGCGTGTGCGCACACGTAACCGGCGGTGCCGAGGAACATCGCGTGGCCGAACGACAGCAGCCCGCCGAACCCGATCAGGAGATTGAACGCGCAGGCGAAAAGCGCGAAACACAGCGCCTTCATCAGGAACACCGGGTAGATGCCGGCGAAGGGCGCCACGGCGAGCAACGCGGCCATTACGACCATGGTGAGCATGAACCCCGGCTGCCAGCGCTGCGCGGGGACGACTGCGGCAACGGGCTCGGTCATCTCGCTACCGCTCCTTGCCGAACAATCCCGCCGGCTTGATCAAAAGCACGATCACCATGACCACGAAGATGACAGTGTTCGATGCCTCGGGATAGAAGACCTTGGTCAGGCCCTCGACGACGCCCAGGCCAAAGCCGGTCAGGATAGCGCCGAGAATCGAGCCCATCCCGCCGATGACCACCACCGCGAAGACGACGATGATCAGATTCGCACCCATCAGCGGGTTGACCTGGTAGATGGGCGCCGCCATCACGCCGGCGAGCGCGGCCAGCCCCACGCCGAAGCCATAGGTCAGCGTGACCATGCGCGGGACGTTGACGCCGAAGG
>VBDA01000221.1 GCA_005883655.1 Betaproteobacteria bacterium
TTCGGTTGCTCTGCGCGAGCTGCGAAGCCTGGGCTAAAGCACTAAGAAGCCTGGGCTAAAGCACTAAATATGAGCGAATGCCAGCGCACCGATTATGATCGCGCCGCCGGCAGTGACATAAGCGACGGCCTGTAAGCCCTTGTTGCGCGTGAGGATGGTAATCGCCGCCAGCGCGATCGCGATCTGGATCAGTGTCGTCGCCTGCGCCCAGCGGTGATGCACATGCATCGACGCCTCGCTCTGCAGCTCGGCTGCCTTCGATTGCTCTTCCAGCTTCCTGGCCTCGGGCATGATCGCTTCCTTTTCGCCCTTGTAGCGATCGACTTCCTTGAGGTATCTCGCCTGCTGGTCGCCGGTGGTCACCGCCGCTCCCAGTTCGGCGAGGTTCTGCTTGCTGCTCTTCGCCTGATAGAAGTTCCACTGGTCGGATGCTTCGGTCCTTCGAATCGCCGCTTCGTTCTTGAAAAGCAGCGCATCGTTTTGCGTCGCACCACCCATATATCCGAACAGCGAACCGATAGTGGCGAAAATAGCTGTCATGACGGCAACCCGCCCGGCGAAGGGATCGTGCAGTGCGCGGTGCTCGGCCTCGTGCTCGTGCGGGCCATGGACGTGAAAATGATCTTCGGACATGCGACTCTCCCGGGTCTCTGGATGCTCGACGTGCGGATCAGCGGCGGCCGTTCAATCGGGCACGCGCTCATAAGTGGCGAAATGGTACGCGAAACCGGCGTCGCTCGCCGGCTGACGCACGTCGCGCGCGACCTCGCGCCATGCCGCGCGCTCGAAGGCCGGAAATCTGGCGTCACCCTGGAAATCGCGCTCGATCTCGGTAAGATACAAAAGGGCGGCGAGGGGAAGCGCCGAACGGTAGAGCGCTTCGCCTCCGATCACGAATACCGGGTCCTCCCGAACCGCAAGCGACAGCGCTTCTTCGAGCGAATGGGCCACCGACGCGCCATCGATCAAAAGTCCGGCCTGGCGGCTCACGACGATGTTCTGTCGATTCGGCAGCGGTTTGCCGATCGACTCCCAGGTCTTGCGACCCATGATCACCGTGTGGCCGGAAGTAAGCGTCCGAAAATGTTTCAGGTCTTCCGGCAGGTGCCACGGCAGGCTGTTACGGGCACCGATGACGCTGTTTCTCGCTACCGCTGCGATCAGCGCCACCCGGCGCCCGCTGGTGGCCGAGCTTGGCGATGCGGCGGGGGCTGGTGTATCGTGCACGCGTGACTCGCAGGTTGTGGCGCCCTCTCGCGCCGTCCAACTCGATTATAGCGGGCCGCTGCTGACCCCCGCCTTTCGTGTACTACCCGCGTTCATTCCTCAAGTTCATCCTGCTCGGCTTCCTGCTGGTCAGCCTGCCCCTGCTCTACGCGCTGGTCGAGTTGATCGTCAGCCTCGATCGTCTGGGAACGCAGAGCCAGCAAGCGGTATTGCAGGCGGCGCAAGCCGGCCACGCCAGCAGGCAGCTCTACGAACAGGCGACAACGCTCGAACGCCTGGTGCGTCAGCATCTGATTCTCGACGATCCACAACTGATCGACGATTACGCGCGCCTGCGGCTCGATTTTCGGCAGACCTCGGAGCAGCTGTCGCAGTTGCCGCTCGACCGCGGACAACTGGAGCAGCTCGAAAGACTCACCGACAGCGAAAGCCGTCTGTTCACGTTGCTGAAGGCCCCGCGTCGGCCACCCAATGCCAAGACGACGCTGGCCGAAGGTTACGCCAACATTGCCGAGGGCGCGCAGGCGATGGTGACCGCGACCACGCGGCTGACCGAGCGCGAGATCGAGCACATTCAGGAAACGGCGGCCGAAGGAAGCAAGCGATGGGGCTATCTCGCGCTTGCCGCGGGGTTGATCGCGCTGGCGCTCGCCATCCTGTTTGCGGTATTGATTGCGCGGCCGATCCGCCAGCTCGATCAGGCGATCCGGCAAATGGGAAGCGCGGATTTTACTCATGCGATCGAGGTCAATGGCCCGCAAGACATGCGCTATCTCGGGCAGCGGCTCGAGTGGCTGCGTTCGCGGCTGCGCGAGCTCGAGGAGCAGCAGAATCGTTTTTTGCGGCACGTTTCACACGAGCTCAAGACACCGCTGACCGCGGTCCGCGAAGGCGCCGAGCTGCTGCGCGACCGGGTCGGGGGCGAACTTTCGTCGGAGCAACAGGAGATCGTGCGCATCGTGCGCGAAAACACCTTGTCGCTGCAAAAGCTGATCGAAGATCTGCTGACCTATCATCAAACGCGCAGCGTGGAGCCGCAGACGCTGGGTCCGGTTGCATTGGCCGACGTGCTGCGGCGAGTGATGCGCGAGCACAAGCTCGCCGCCTTCGCGCGACTGCTCACTTTCGAGGCGACGCTTTCGCCGGCGATCGTCGTCGGCGACGGCGAGAAAATCCGGGCCATCATCGACAATCTGCTGTCGAACGCCATCAAATACGCGCCGCGCTCGTCGCCGATCAAGCTCGATCTTGCGATTGAAGGCGATTTTGCGGTGCTCGATGTCATCGACGAGGGTCCGGGCATCGATCCGGACGAGCGGCCGCGGATATTTGAGTCGTTCTACCAGGGCAAGATTGCGCCGGGAGGCAGAATCAAAGGGTCGGGTCTGGGCCTGGCTATCGCGCGCGAATACGCGCTCGCGCACGGCGGCAGAATCGAAGTGTTCGATCGGGCCGATGGCGCGCGAGGCGCGCGCTTTCGTCTGTGGTTGCCGCTGGCGGCCGGTTTCGGGCCTGGGCCCGCGAGAACCTCGACCAGCACCGTCACCCTCGAAGGCGAAGCGTAACCATGCGCGAGGGCAGGCCCTGTTTGAACCGCGCGGATGTCGCGTTCGCGATGCTGTTCGCTTGTGCCTCGACAATGGCGCCCTTGGGCGCGGAGCCATTGGGTGCGATCCGGATTGCGCAAACGGCGGCGCCCGGCGCCGCTCCTTCCCCCCCGGTACCCCAGCCCGTGCTGCCGCTGCCCGCGACGCCTGTCGGGGTCGAGCCGTCGCCGCCATCGCCCGCGCCGGTCAACGAGGAGGAGCAACAGACGATCGCGCTTCTCTTCGACCTCCAGCGTTATACCGGTGAATCAAACGAGGAGCTGCGGCGCGATCTCGCGGCGGCGA
>VBDA01000222.1 GCA_005883655.1 Betaproteobacteria bacterium
AGCAGCACGATGCCGACGATACCTATGGTGGTGTACTGACGATTGAGATACGCCTGCGCGCCGGTCTGAATCGCCGCGGCAATCTCGCGCATGCGCTCGTTACCGGCCGGCTTGGCCAGAATCCAGCTTATCGACCAGCCACCATAGACGAGCGCGGCGGCCGCGCAGACGAGCGCGAAGATCAGTGCGGTTGACATGAACACCCCTCAAAATGGCAAACAACGGATCGTGACGACCGGATCGCTTGGCCGCCGGTTATTCTTATCGCGCGCTTGACGCCCGGTCCGGCCGGATCGTTGGCTGCCGCGGGTCTCGCCGCCGCCATACTTCAGAAAATCGCGACCGAGCCCGTAAACACGCTATTTTGCCAGCGCACGGTCCAAAAAGTCGAGCCGATCTTGTCCCCAGAAAGGCTCGTCGCGATAAACGTAGGTCGGCGCACCGAAGATCCGGCGGTCGATCGCTTCCTGCGTCAATGCGTCGTAGCGCGCTGCGGAGTCAGGTGAAGCCGCACTGGCCGCCAGCTGCGCCGGATCGAGTCGCTCTCCGGCGGCGATGGCGGCAAGCGTCGGCTCGTCGGATATGTCGCGCTCCTCGGCCCAGACGGCGCGCAACAGGGCCCCGGTCAGACGCAGCGCGCCGGCGTTATCTCGCAATGCGTCGGCATCGCCGCCGCCTGCCTGCGCGGCGATGATCCACCTCGCCGCCATGTCAGCGGGAACAGGAAAGAATTTCGGCTTGACGTTTAGCGCCTTGCCGAGGTGCTTCGACCATCGCTCCAGCTCGATCAACCGGTAGGCCTGCCGTTGCGGCGCGCGCTGCTTGAGGGGCAGGCCACCCGATACCGGAAAAATGCGCCCGTAGTCGACCGGCTTGACCGCGATCGTCGCGCCATGCCTGGCGGCGATCTCGAGAAAACGCTCGTGACCGAGGTAAGTGTAGGGAGATACCGGCGTGAAGTAATAGTCGACGACCTTGGCCATCGTATGTCCCGGGCGCGATCAGATCTTGAAATCGGAGGCGAGCTTCCTGGGCACCGCGGCATTCTTCAGTCGCACGTATTGCGGCATCCCGTCCTTGAACGGCGGAAAGTCCTCGCCCCGGATGAGCGGCGCAAGGTACGCGCGCGCCTTGGCGGTGATGCCGAATCCGTCGGCGGTGATGTAGTTGCGCGGCAGCATCTTCTCGACGTTGGCGATCTTGTCCAGCGGCGCCACACCGATCTTCCAGCGATACGGCTTGTCGGAAGTGCGAATAATCGCCGGCATCACCGCGTTGTTGCCGGCGAGAGCCAGTTCCACAGCCGCCTTTCCCACCGCGTAGGCGTGCTCGACGTCGGTTTTCGACGCCAGATGCCGCGCCGCGCGTTGCAGGTAGTCGGCAACCGCCCAGTGATACTTGTGTCCGAGGCGATCTTTAGTCAGCGTCGCGATCATCGGCCCCACGCCGCCCAGCTGAGCGTGACCGAATGCGTCTTTGGATCCCGCTTCGGCCATCAACGCTCCATCCGCGTTCTTCAATCCTTCGGAAACGCCGATACAACAGTAACCATATTTTTTCACTTTGGCATCGACGAGGGCGAGAAATCTGGCTTCGTCGAACACGATCTCCGGGAACAGCAACACCAGTGGGATCGGAGTCGTCTCGTCTTCGGCAAGACCCACCGCTGCCGTGATCCATCCTGCGTTGCGGCCCATCACCTCGAGCACGAAAATGCGGGTCGAGGTCTTGGCCATCGAGGCGACATCGAACGCGGCTTCGCGCATCGATACCGCGACGTACTTGGCGACCGAAGCGAAACCCGGACAACAATCGGTGACCGGAAGGTCGTTGTCGACGGTCTTGGGCACATGCACCGCCACGATTGGATAGCCGAGCCGCGCGGAGATTTGCGACACCTTGAGGCAAGTGTCGGCAGAATCGTTGCCGCCGTTATAGAAAAAATAACCAATGTCATGGGCGCGAAAGACCTCGAGCAGCCGTTCGTATTGCGCGCGATTCTTGTCGATGCTGGCGAGCTGCGTGTGCATCAGCGCTGCAATCGCAGCCGATGATTCGCGGCTGGTATCGATTAGGTCTTCGGTCAGCGCGCCGATGATGCCGTTGCGGCCGGCGTAGACCTTGCCAATCCGGTCCTTGTGCTTGCGCGCAGTCTGGATCACTGCGCAAGCGGTCGCGTTGATGACCGCGGTCACTCCGCCGGACTGAGCATAGAAGGCATTTCGCTTTTGCATGCGTCGACCTCGGAGACTTAATAAAGGAGACGACCGGTCAGCGGTTCGGGTCAAAGCGCGAACATCGGCCGACTCAGCTTTTCAGCGCCGCAAACACCCTGGCCCGAATCGCTTCCACCGGTCCCATGCCGTCGACCTTGCGATACTTCGGCGCATTCGGGACGCCTGACGCCGACCACTTGTCGTAATAAGCGACCAAGGGCTCGGTTTGCTGATGATAAACCGCGAGGCGCTTGAGAACCGTTTCTTCCTTGTCGTCGTCGCGCTGGATCAGCGGCTCTCCGGTTACGTCGTCGCGGCCGGCGACGTTGGGCGGATTGAACTTGACGTGATAGGTGCGGCCCGATGCGGGATGAACACGTCGCCCGCTCATGCGCTCGACGATGAACGCATCGGGAACGTCGATCTCGAGCACGTAGTCCAGCCGCACCGGTGCATTTTTCATGGCCTCGGCTTGAGGGATGGTTCGCGGAAATCCGTCGAAGAGGTAACCGTGCGCGCAGTCCGGCTGTTTCAGCCGATCGAGGACCAGATCGATGATGATGTCGTCGGAGCACAGCGCACCCGAGTCCATCACCTTTTTGGCCGCAAGCCCGAGCGGAGTTCCCGCCTTGACCGCGCAGCGCAGCATATCGCCGGTCGAGATCTGCGGGATCTTGTAGACCTCCGTCACGAAGGCGGCCTGGGTTCCTTTGCCTGCGCCGGGCGGGCCGAGCAATATCAGTCGCATAGTGTGCGAAACGTGCGTCGAAAGAGCGTCTGGAATGCCCGTGAGTAAAGCTCACTGCTCCCGGCACGGCGGGAAGGTCGAGTCATGAACGCCCGGCGATTCTGTCCGCAATCGGGGCAGCGGTCAAACCGGCGCGGAGCGCGCGCCGACAAAGCATGCGCGCACCCGTTCGAGATCCTCTTCCGTGTCGACGCCCGGCGCCGGCGCGCCGCGAGTGATACTGACGATGATCCGATGTCCGTGCCAAAGCGCACGCAACTGCTCCAACGCCTCGAAGCGCTCGATCGTCGCCGGCGAGAGCGATGGGAAATGGCGCAGAAAGGCAACTCTGTAGGCGTAAAGGCCGTAGTGGCGGTACAAGGGCATACCGGGAGGGATTCGTTTCGGCGCCGCGGCAAAATCATCGCGCGCCCACGGAATCGTGGCCCGGCTGAAGTAAAGCGCGTAACCGTCGCGGTCGAGCACGACCTTGACTACGTTTGGATTGAACGCCTCGGCAGGATCGTCGATCAGGTGACATGCGGTTGCTATCGCCGCATCAGCGTGCGCGATCAGCGTGTCGGCCACGGTGCGAATCAGCTCAGGCTCGAGGAGCGGCTCGTCTCCCTGAACGTTGACGACGATCGCCTCGTCGTCGAGCCCAAGCTGCGCAGCGGCGTCCGCGAGACGATCGGTTCCGGTCGGATGCGAGCTTCGCGTCATCAACACATCGATGCCATGATCGGCAACGGCTGCCCGGATGCGCTCATCGTCGGTAGCGACGACGACACGTGCCGCACCACTGGCGCGCGCGCGCTCGGCAACGCGCACGACCATCGGCTTGCCCGCAATATCCAACAAAGGTTTTCCCGGCAGACGGGTCGACGCGTAGCGCGCCGGAATCAGGACCGTAAACATCTCAGTGAAGAAAACAGGGTGAGGTCTGCCGCGGCGCGCAACCCGGAACGGCTCGCGCCGCACCGGAGCTGCGTCCTTCACCGCCCTCCCTCATGCGCTGCTCACTCGTATTCGGCGGGTTCGAGCCTGCGCGCTTCTTCCTCGAGCATCACGGGAATGCCGTCGCGAATCGGATACGCAAGGCGCGCCGACTTGGACACGAGCTCCTGCCGCTGTCGGTCATAAACCAGCGGTCCCTTGGTGACCGGACAGACCAGCATCTCAAGCAGCTTGGAATCCACGGAGTTTCCCCTCGATGAGCGTGACCAGTGAAGCGTCGACGACCGCGCGGACAGGCAGTGTCCAGCAGCGGTCATCCGCGAACGCGACGCATTTTACCGCATCTTTCTCGGTCATCAGGATGGCGGCCGCTTCGGCAAGCGCGAGATCGGCCGGCGTGAAGCGATAATGGTCCGGAAAGGCGTGACAGGTTGCGTCGATGCCGAGCGATCGCAAATGATCGAAAAATCGTTGCGGATTGCCAATGCCGGCAAGCGCATGCACTCCCGCGCTGCGAAACGACGCTGCGCTTGCAACGATCGCGGGCGCATTGATGCGCACGAACGAGGCGCCGGAAAAAACCATGGTCGATTGCCGCTCGGAAATTCGCGTGGGAGGAGATCCAGGCGTACTCATGAGGCGCACCACCGCGTCGACCTCGTCCAGACGCGACGCGGGTTCCCTTAACGGACCCGCAGGCAGCATGAAACCGTTGCCCAAGCCGCGGCCCGCGTCGACGACCGCGATCTCGACCGTGCGTGCCATCGCGTAGTGCTGCAATCCGTCGTCGGCGATGATGACATTGCATTCACCATGCGCGGCAAGGAGCGAGCGCGCCGCCGCAAAGCGGTTGCGTCCGACCC
>VBDA01000223.1 GCA_005883655.1 Betaproteobacteria bacterium
AAGCACGGTCGATTCGAGGACGAAGGCTGGCGTCTGCGGAAGGACGGAACCGCTTTCTGGGCGAACGTGATCATTACGGCGCTCCACGACGCCGAAGGCCGGTTGCGCGGCTTTGCCAAAGTAACGCGCGACATGACAGAGCGCAAACGCGTCGAAGCGCTGGAACGCGGCGAGCAAGAGATGAACGAGTTTCTGGCGATGCTTGCGCACGAGCTGCGAAACCCGCTGGCGCCGATTCGCAATGCTCTCGACCTCATGCGGATCAAGTCGGCGGGAGATTCCACGCAGGAATGGTCGCGCAACGTCATCGACCGCCAGCTGACGCAGCTGACGCGGCTGGTAGACGATCTGCTCGACGTGGGCAGGATCACCAGCGGCAAGATCGCCTTGTCACCAGCGGCAAGATCGCCTTGTACAAGGAGCCCGTCGAGATCAACGCCGCCGTTCTTCGCGCGGTGGAATCGGTGCAGCCGCTCGCCGATGTCCGTAAGCACACGCTCGACGTGCGCCTCGCGCGCGATCCACTGCTGGTCGACGGTGATCTGGCTCGTCTTTCGCAGGTGGTATTGAACCTTCTCAACAATGCAATCAAGTACACGCCGGATGGCGGCAGGATCGAAGTGGAGGTCGCGAGGGAGTCGGACCTAGCCGTCGTGCGAGTAAAGGATTCGGGTATCGGCATGAGCGCCGAACTGATCTCGAGAGTGTTCGATCTCTTCGTCCAGGGCGAGCGCGCGCTCGACCGCGCCGAAGGCGGTCTGGGCATTGGCTTGACGCTGGTGAAGAGGCTGGTCGCACTGCATGGCGGAGACGTTCTTGCACTGAGCGAAGGACGGGGTCACGGCAGCGAATTCGTGGTCCGGCTTCCGGCGCTGGCGCAGAAGCCGGCGAAAAGCAGGGCTCGCCATGACGCGCCGACGCCGGAGCCGCGGGAGCCCAAGCGAGTGCTGGTCGTCGACGACAATCGCGACTCGGCGGATACGATAACCGCGCTGCTCCTCGCATGGGGCCATGAGGCGCGAACGCTCTACGACGCGGAGTCCGTGACCTCCGTCGTCGAGGAGTTTCAGCCCGACGTCGTGGTGCTGGACATCGGGCTACCGAAGGTCAACGGATACGAGTTGGCGCGGCAGTTGCGCCAATCGGGAAATCCCCGGCACATCGTTCTCGTGGCGTTCACCGGCTATGGCCAGGACGACGACCGGCGGCGGGTTCGGGAAGCCGGCTTCGACCATCATCTGCTGAAGCCGCTCGAGCCCGAGGCGCTTGCAAAGATCATCGATGCCGTTCCCGCGCACGTGACTTCAGCGTCTGCCGCGCGCGGCGATGGGGACGTCGCAGAAGCAGTCGTGAACGAGAAGCACGGCGAGACCGCACACCGCGCCGCGTCCGGAGGCGCTGCAACGGCGCCGCCGGACGAAACAAGCAGAGGCGCTCTGCGTGGGGGCGACGGTGCCCATCGGACGATGCCGTTACGCATCCTCATCGCCGACGACAGCGCCGCCGTGCGCGACTCGCTGGCACGGTTGCTGGAAGACATGGGGCACCACGTACGCGGCGCGCAGGACGGCGCCGAAGCGGTGGAGCTAGCGCAGCGCTGGCACCCCGACTTCGTGCTGCTGGACATTCATATGCCCAAGCTCAATGGCATCATAGCCGCGCGAACCTTGCGTGCGCAATTTCCGTCGAACCTCATGCAACTGGTGATGATGAGCGGTATTACGCTCGACGAGGAAACGCGTGCAGGCGCGAAGGCGGCGGGCTTCGACAACTGCATAGACAAAGTATTTGCATTCGAGGCACTTGAGAAACTGCTCAACCAATCGATGGGTGAGGGAAACGCGATAA
>VBDA01000224.1 GCA_005883655.1 Betaproteobacteria bacterium
GCACGGAAAAGGACGCTGCGATGCAGGTAATGCTCGCGCAGCCGCGCGGTTTTTGCGCCGGCGTAATCCGGGCCATCGACATCGTCGAGAAGGCGCTCGTGAAGTTTGGCGCCCCCGTCTACGTTCGACATGAAATCGTACACAACCGTCATGTCGTCGAAAGCTTGCGTACAAAAGGCGCGCGCTTCGTCGAAAACCTCACGGAAGTACCCGCCGGGGCGATCACCATCTTCAGTGCGCATGGGGTGGCAAGGGTCGTCGAGCTGGATGCACAGGCGCGCGGCCTGCATGTTTTGGATGCTACCTGTCCGCTGGTCGCCAAAGTCCATGGCCAGGGCCAGCGTTACGTCGCCCAGGGGCGTCTGGTCATCC
>VBDA01000226.1 GCA_005883655.1 Betaproteobacteria bacterium
CCTGATCAAGCGCACTTTCTCACCCGCGCTCGTACCAAGCAGCTTTTTCGCGACATTTTTCGCCGCGGCCGAGGTGCGCGCGCATGGTCGTTCAGCCAATCGGGTCTTTTCCTCGACTTCCTGGCTGGCAACCAGGAATACCGCTGCACTCCGTGGGGCAACCCGACCCGGAACGTTTTCGGTTGGCAACGTCCCTGTTATTTGCTCGGTGAAGGCTACGCGTCCAGCTTTCGCCAGCTGATGGAAGAAACCGACTGGGACGCGTACGGTACCGGCAACTACGAGAAGTGCGCCGATTGCATGGTGCACAGCGGTTACGAGGCGACCGCGGTGCAGGACGCCGTGCGCCATCCGCTCAAAGCGCTAGCGGTCAGTATTCGCGGCGTCCGCACCGAGGGCGCGATGGCGCAGGAGATTTCACTAAAGCGTCAGCGGCCGGCAAGCTACGTTTTCTCAGGACACGTCCAGCAGAAGCTCGCCGAGATTCGGATAACCCAGGCCAGGGCCGAGGAGCCGGCGGCCCCGTGACAGCGCGCGGAAGGCCGTGCGCGCATCGATCGCGGTGCGCGCCAGCGACGGAAACTGAGCAGGCGTTCGGGCCAGCGAACGCAGCACCGCGGCGCCGCTGATCTTTCCGTTGGGCTCGAGCGCCACGCACGCGGCGGGCGGAAGATCCCTCTGCGCGGCGTCCACGACTACCCTGAACGCGGCAAAAGGAACTCCATGCCGCGCGGCGATGGCCGCTGCGATATGCGATTCGGTGTCGACCGCCGCGGCTCCCGTAGTGCGGTACAAGGCACGCTTGGCGGCGGACTCGGTGATGGGAGCATTCGTGCCGGTCAGATCCACTGTCAAAGCGCCGTGGAGTCGCTCGCCAAGCATTCGCGCCCACGCCGCATCGCAGGGCCAGCGCATCGTCGAGGTGACGATGGCGCGGGCGACCAGCCGGGTTCCGGACACCATGTCCTCCGCGAGTCCGCCGGCGACGCCGAAACTGATGATGCCCGTCGCGCCGCGCGCAAGCTCGCGTTCGAGCGCGAGGGCAAGCTGTCGCGCGTTGCCTCCGCCGGCGAGTGCGCGGACACCCGGACCCGAGGCGATGCGCGCCTCTATGGCAAGCCCTGTGACTGCGACGATAGTCCGGGAAGCGCCTGGACCGATGCTCACATGCCGAAACGTATGTGGGGGTCGCTGGAGTCGATCATGCTGCGGTAGCGAGCAAGCGCCCAGACCGGGAAAAATTTCGCGTAGCCATGGTAGCGAAGGTAGAACACGCGTGGAAAACCGGTCGCGGTGAATTGCAGCTCCGGCCAGAAGCCATCCGCCTCATGGCTGCGCAGCAGATAGTCGATGCCCCGTGTGACAGCGCCGTGGCGCACCTCGCCCGCCGCCATGAGGCCAAGCAATGCCCAAGCCGTCTGGGAGGCAGTACTCGGCGCCGCTTCATGACC
>VBDA01000225.1 GCA_005883655.1 Betaproteobacteria bacterium
CCCGCGCTATCATTGCAGCGTTGAAGCGGCGCTTTACCGATATCGTCGGTCCGGACATCAATGACATCTGCTACGCAACCCAGAACCGGCAGTCGGCCGTGCGCGAACTGGCCAAAGTCGCCGACGTGATTCTAGTCGTCGGGGCCAAGAATAGCTCCAATTCGAACCGCCTGCGCGAGATAGGCGCAGAAGAGGGAGTAGCGAGCTACCTGATCGCCGAAGGAAGCGAGTTGGATGCGGCGTGGGTCCGGGATGCC
>VBDA01000227.1:0-2358 GCA_005883655.1 Betaproteobacteria bacterium
TGGCCGCCGAGATCGTCCTTGCGTGGCCGCTGGGCGCGCGTCGACCTCGTTCGAAAGCCGCGCGCGAGCGTCTGAGCGTGATCGAGAGCGGGTTGGAAGAAATAAGGTCGATTGCGGCCCGAACGAAGCCAGGAAGGGATTTCTGGTACGACACCTTGACAGGCAACGTCTTGCTCGGAACATGCATGGCCCGACAAGAGATCAATGCGGCGGACCTCGATAATATGCTGACCGTCTATTCGAATGCCGCCATCCGAGGAGGATCGACACGTGCGCTGCGCTCGGTCACCGATCAGATCCGGTTCTTTGAGGCGATGGCCGATCCCGGGACCGATACGGGCAAAAAAGGCTCGCTTGTCGAATCGCTCGAGATCTTGCGTGAAGGCGTCATCGCCGCAGCGATGGCGACGAAGCTGTGATTGTCAACACCCCGCTTGAGGACGACGTAACTGCGAACATGTGACCCTCACCCGCGCTGTCGCATCCCTCTCCTCGCAGAAAGGGTGGGGAGTCGCTCTCGCGCACCCCTCTTCCCCACGCGAACGGGCTGGGGCGAGGGCCGGCTATCCAAATGCAATCGACGGTCATGCACTTGAGGATCGATAATCTAATGCACGCTCTTCGGGTAAATGGATTTCGCAAACGCGTAGTCCATGTGGTCGATATCGACGCCTCCGACGATCGGTTTGTGATCCTTGGTGAGATTGCCGGGGATCTGATAACACATGATGGAATGCGCGTCGGCATGGGTCGTCCCGAGCAAGGATGAGTCCTCCAATGGCGTGAGAACCTGCTGCCGCACCTCTTCCGGAGTCCACCCTTGGGTGGTACCGAAGAAGGCTATCGCCTTGTTCGGGTCAATTTTGTTCACCAACTCGCGCCTCATGTGTTCATGCGGGAAACCCAGCGTGTGGCCGGTCTCGTGGCGCACTACCCGGTGGAATTCGGAGTCGAGCGTAGTCATCGTGAACGCTTCGAGGTTCATGGTCGGCTCGTTGGCCGGAATGCTGAGAATGTCCGTTCCCAAATAGGACCAGTAGCCGGCGACCTCTGGCGGAGACGATGCGCGAGCGATGCGTACCTGGGGATTGGTCTTGGTCTCCGTGAACTGGACGTTCGCTGTCTTTGCCCAGGCATTCATGTGAGCGATGATGCGAGCGCGAAGGTCGGATGGCGGGTTGTCGAGAAAGCCGACCGTCAGGCGTACGCCGGCAGTGTGCCAGCGCTTTGCAATCATGAAGGCGATGCGCTCGAGCTGTGAACCGGTGCCGCCCAAGCCTCGGACAACGATTGCCGAGGGCGGTTGGTTCGCCGGGTTGATCTCCACCGCTTTGCGGGCGGCGTCCACCCATTTTTCACGGGGCAACGATTTCGGCGTACACACAATGGGATCGCTCATTTTGCTGCTCTCCTTGTCGATGTTATTCTGGCGAGGAATCCGACCGCGCCGCAGTGAGAACCCTGACTCGGCTCATTCCATGCTTGCAGCGATGCGGTCCTATTTCACCGGTTTTCTAGCGCCGCCTCAAGTGAAAATTCGACAAACACGACGTGAAGGGTCGTGCCAACGGTCAGACTTTCCTCCATACTCGATGGAAAAGAAGCGGTCCCCGCATGTGCTTGCCAGACGATGATGCATAGCGGCGGCGCGATGCTGGGGGCGGAGCTCATTGCGCTTCCGGCATTGTTTACCGTTCTCCTCGCCGCGCTGCTCTCCCCGATCGCGCTGTGGCTTTATCGCAGGCGCGTCTCGGCCTGCATGGCAGCCGATGCCGGCGCTGATTCGAGCTGGCCGCGAGATAATCTCGACACAGCGTCGCCCCCCACGCAAGCTCCGACGGTAACGTGGACCTCGCTGAGGCTGGCACAAAAGGTGTCGTCAGTGGGCGTCTTGAGTCCGCTGCTGACGACCGCAAAGGGCGCCTTGCGGCGCACCGCCACGACCTACGCCATCGCGGGTCTCGCGAATGCGGCATTTCTGACACTTTTGTTCTATCTTGCTTTCTCAGGCTCGGCATCGGGTTCTGCGCTGGAAGCGGCGTTCGCGGTTTTTGCTCTTCCCGTGCTCGCCATCGCCCTGTATTTGCTGGTCAGCTCGATCGCCGTACGGATCGGCCTTTTCGCAACGGCCCTCATTGCAATCTATGTCTTGCTGGGGTCCGCTCGAGGTCTGGCGGGAACGCTCTTCGAGCTTTTCGTGCTTTTGCCGACCGCACTTTTCCTGTTGTTCAGCCTGCGTTTCTGGCGTGGAGTTGCACCTCTGGTGCTGCTAGTCAGCGCCTGCGCCAGCCTCCTGTGGGTCATTGGCGCCGAAGGCGCAAAAGTCTGCTGTGGCGGCGAAAGCATTGCATTGTGGGT
>VBDA01000227.1:2377-6052 GCA_005883655.1 Betaproteobacteria bacterium
CGCTGGCTGCAGCGCAGTTACGAAGCGAAGCGCTTCAGCGATCAGGAGCTGTTTCTCGACGCTTGGTGGCTGCTTTATACGCTCGTCCAAACGGTCATTCTGGTCTTGATGAAGGGGCCATTGTTCTTGGTCGGCATACTCGGATTTCCCATTTACCTCGGCACCAGGCGACTTCTGTTGCGAACGATGGTGCGAGATCGTGAACGGCGGCCTCCGATTCGGTTGCTGTTGCTGAGAGTTTTCGGATTCGACAAGCGAACGGAGCGACTTTTCGACCGCCTCGAAAAACACTGGCGATTCATTGGCACCATTGAGATGATCGCGGGCGCCGATCTGGCGTTGCGAAATATCGGTCCGGTGGAGTTCGTCGATTTCCTGAGCGCGAGCCTGCAGCGGCGGTTTGTCCGTGATGAAATCGACTTTGAGAATCGCGTCCGGACAATGGACGATGCGACCGATCCGGATGGGCGCTTTCGCGTGCATCATTTCTGGTGTCACGCGAACACCTGGCGTCCCGTCATGCGCGCGCTCGCGACCCGCAGCGACGTGGTGCTGATGGATTTGCGCGGCTTCGTGCGCGAGCGTGACTGCTACGAGCTGCGGCAGCTTGCCGCGAGCGACACCGCCAAACCTGTTGTGCTGATCGTCAATAACGATACCGAGCTGGCGTCCATTCGTGAACTGGTCCAGGCGACCGAAGCGCCCGACGCGTTTTGGCGCATTGCCAACATAGCCAAGGCAGGCCAGGATCTTACCACCCAGCTCTTCGAGGCAATGACCGCCGTGGTGAAGCGCGAAGGGGGGCATTGATTGCACAGTTTCGCATCGGGCCGATTGCCGCGGAACGCTTGACCTGCTTCAAAAAACTGATTAAAACCATTCGTGAAATTCAGGATATTCTTGTCTGATCGCGTGACGACAATGGGCAACCCGCGCTTCGCATGGCTGATTCCCGCATTGAGCGTCTTGGGATTGTCCTGCAGCACCCTTCCCTCAGGTTCGATGTGCGGGCGTGGCTCCGGCCATGTCCTCGACGAAGCGATGTGCGTTGGCCGCGACGCCGGGACATTTCCCGCGGCCGATGAGGACTATTTCCGTGACATGGACTATGGAGCGACCAAAAATCCGCCCCAAGTCGCTGCCGCATTGGCGCCCTATTTCCCGAATATCACTCCCGTTCAGGCGGTTTCGGCGGCGGTCAAAGGCCGCAACAACTGGATCGTCTGGAGCGGCGGCAACGATCGGTTGTGGGACGTGCTTTCGGTACAAAGCGCCGGCATTCTGGATTTCCTGAAGACCATCTCCGACCATCCCAGCATAAAAAAGTACAGCCGCGACAACCGTTGGCGGTATCTCGGCCTGGTGAATGAGCCGTGCTTCGACAAAGGCAATGGGCCGCGCAAAGACCGCTACGGCCTATGGCTCGACGTCAGAAGCGACGCCTGTCCTCCCGATCCTTTCGAGAACGAAGCGAAGTATCCCGGGGTCAAGATCGGTGCCCGAGGCAAGAACATGCCCGTCGGCTCCTACTACGGTTACGCGACCGGTGTCGTCGGCTTGCGGCTGTTTCCTAATCCTGAGTTCGACGAAGCCGCCGCCAAGCGCTGGGATCCCGAACGCTATTACACCGATCCCGCCTATTAAACGACAAAAAGCTCATCAAGCCTTATCGGGTGGGTATGTCCTGCGGTTTCTGTCATGTGGGGCCGAACCCGAGCAACCCGCCCGCCGACCCGGAACACCCCAAGTGGGAGAATCTCAACTCCAATCCCGGTGCGCAATATTTCTGGGTCGATCGTATCTTCGTGTGGGACGTGGACGAATCGAGCTTTGCGTATCAGCTGTTCCATACGTCGCGCCCCGGCGCGCTCGATACCTCGTTTGTTTCCACCGATTACATGAACAACCCGCGCACGATGAATTCCCTCTACAACTTCGGCGCGCGGATGGCGTTGGCGAAAAAATGGGGCAAGGAGGAGCTCGCGGGCGGCGAGTTGAACAACGAGCATCTCAACAAATACGTGCCGCCTGGAAGCGCTCTTACGCAGTTCTACCAGGCTCCCAATACGGTATGGACGCCGCGGGTTCTCAAGGATGGATCGGATTCCGTCGGAGCTCTCGGCGCGTTGAACCGCGTTTTCGTTAACATCGGCCTGTTCAGCGAGGAATGGCTGGAGCACTTCAGACCGTTTGTGGGCGGCACGAAGTTCACCCCTTTCGAAATTGCGGTCGCGAACAAGAACTCGAGCTACTGGAAGGCGACCGAAGCGCAAACCGCCGATGTGGCGCTGTTTTTTCTCGCCACGGCCCGGCCGGACTACTTGAAGGATGCGCCCGGCGGCCGAGCATACCTTTCAAGCGACAAGGGCGCGCTCGATCGCGGCAAGGTCGTGTTTGCCGAGCGCTGTGCCCGATGCCACTCGAGCAAGCTCCCCGAAGAGGCTTTCCGTATCTTTCAGCAGCAGTCCTGTACGGGCGCCAATTACCTCAAGTGCTGGAACGATTACTGGAGCTACACCAAGAGCGAGGGGTTCAAGAAGCCGATGACCAGCCTCGCGTTGGCCGATGATTTTGCGGCCGACAACTTTTTCTCGACCGATTTGCGCGTGCCGGTCACCTTGCTGGAGACCAACGCCTGCTCGTCGCTCGCGACCAATGCGCTTGCCGGTGACATCTGGGACAACTTCTCGTCGCATTCCTACAAGAGCCTGCCCTCGGTCGGGAAAATAATGGTTCATCATCCAATCAGCGGCGCACCCCGCAGCTACGATATGCCCGCGGGTGGACGCGGATACATTCGTCCGGCGTCGCTCGTCAGTCTCTGGTCGTCGGCTCCCTTTCTCCTGAACAACTCATTGGGAGACTTTTACTGGTCCGGATCCGTCGGGGACCGTATGAAGTCCTTCAACAGCGGCATCGAGCAACTGCTCTGGCCCGAGAGGCGAAAAGGCGACCGAAAGTATATGACGGCCTCGGGCAAAGCGTTGCCCGGCGTCATCGATGTCACGTCGGCCACTACCTACCTGCGCGTTCCGAAGGGGTATTTGCCGGATTTCCTGGAGCAGCTTGTCGGCCCCTTGAGCTATGCCCAACCGTGGCTCTTCAGCGACGGCGGAATCGAGATCGGTCCGATTCCTGAAGGAACGCCCATCAATTTGCTGTCAAACATCGACCTCGAGCAAAGGGGCAAAGTCCTTCGCTTTCTGATCGATGCCAAGCGCGACCTCAAATCGCTTCCTCCCGGCGCGAGCGACGAGGACGCGCGAAAGGCTTTCGCGAACCTGGTCGAACCGATGCTCGAGGTCAGCAAGTGCCCGGACTACGTCGTCAATCGTGGCCACTACTTCGGCACCGACTTCTTTAGCGAGGAGCCAGGCTTGAGCGACCAGGACAAGCGTGCCTTGATCGAATTTCTCAAGACCTTGTGACCTAGTGTGACGACTCAAGGATTCGCGGCGCTACTTCTGGCCGTCATTTCCCGCTCATTCTGGTACTGAGCGGGAATCCAGTGGCTTTGAGATTTTGACCAAGAGCCGTTATCCTCGTACCGCGCTCGCCAGCGCCATGTCCCGGCGCCGTTTCATCCAGGCGTGCGGCGCCTGCGTCTCTGCCGTAACCGCGCTCGTCAGCGGGTGCGTTTCGATCTTCAGGCCGGGAGACTCGACGGAGGTCGCT
>VBDA01000228.1:0-3455 GCA_005883655.1 Betaproteobacteria bacterium
CTGTGAACCATTGGGCACCAAAGAACATCGTTTCGCAGATGGTTATGGGATTACCTTCGGAGCGCAGGGTGGAAATCCCGAACCTTCGACGAGTCGTTGGCATCAGCGATTGGTGGGAATGATCGCAACTTTGCTGAAGGTTGAACGATATGCTCAAAAGCCTGATAAAAGACATCTTCACCAGCGCGCCGTCCATTCAGGAGCAAGACACGACAATCGGCGATGATTCTGCGGACCGCGACCGCTGGTTCGACCAACTGATCGGACGCATGTTCGAGTTGATGCACAATGTCGAAGCGGACAACTTCGATTCCGTGCGCTATCGCAATGAACCAGCCAACGCGTTTTTCTACGATCGACACTCTACCTACTTCAAATTCCTACTAAAGAACATCGATCAGTTTTACGATGCGCGCCAATTGCTCGAAGACGAGACGTCTAAAGGACTGTATGACCAATTGATCCTTTTCCGCATCCTCGGCCATCTGCACGTTCGGTTGCCCTTCAACACCACGGAGAATCGCGCACACTTGACGACCGCCGAAAGCTGGCGGGTGGCGGATACCGAAGATGTCGGGCCCTTCGGGCCGCTCTCGATATTCCTTGTCCCGGGCGACGGCGATATCCGGGTCAAGGGTTGGAAGGAAAACGTCACGTGGACGTTCCTTTATCGCCAGTATTACTTTGAACGCAATGGAGTGACGATCCAACCTCAATTGGGGGATCGTGTAATCGACGCGGGCGGTTGTTTTGGTGACACTGCCATCGGCTTTGCCGACGCTGTCGGAGAGCGGGGGCACGTCTACGTGTTCGATCCCCTGCCGAAGCATTGTGCGATCATTCGGCAGGCGCAAGGTTTGAACCTGGTTCTTGCCCCTCGTATGAGCGTCTATCCGGTTGGACTTTCGGACATTCGAAACGATGTCGCCCCGTTGCCGGAAGACGACAGGATCGATCCAGGTGCACGCGTCGTCGCGGCCGGGATGCCGATGACGACTATTGACGAACTTGTCCTTCGCGACAACATTCCGTGCATTGATTTTATCAAGATGGATATCGAAGGAAGCGAGCTCAGCGCGCTGCGCGGCGCGGAATCGACAATCCGGCGCTGTCGACCGAAATTGGCAATTTCGCTCTACCATCGATCCGAGGACTTTTTTGCTATTCCTTCCTGGATTGATTCGCTCGATCTCGGATACCGATTTTTTCTTGAGCATTACAGCATTCATCACGAGGAGACAGTACTGTTTTCGACGGTATAACGAATGGTATGTAAAACCATGGCGATGTTCGGATTTCTTAATACGCGCGGATTAGAGGGTTTTGGGGCTGGGCTGGCGGAGGATCTGGGTCGCGGATTTCTCCCCGCATCCCAGGCGCGGACAGATCCGGGGACCAAGCACCGGATCAAGCTCATCCTCGAATGGCTTGCCGCACGTGCGGTGCGGTATCCCGATCAGAACAGACTCGGCATTTTCAAAAAGGCCAAACTCGCTAATGTGCTCAAGTGGAAACTTTCCGAGCTTGGCTACAGCGATGACTTTGTCGACCGGGCCACCAAGGAGCTCGCGACACGACTTGCGTCGGGCAAGGCACAATCCAAAAACCCTTCGCCGAAGTTACTCTCGTGAAAGGATTGCTCGGGCGACTGACGGGAGCATTTGGAGGCGTGCAAAAGGCGATTCGAGCCGTGCCGCGGGTCACGTCCGCCGCTTCGCCCGTCGAGTCGATTCAGGACGCAATCGTCCATCATCAAGCCGGGCGTCTCCACGACGCCGACGCAATCTACCGTCGCATCCTTGACGTCGATCCCGACAACTTCGATGCACTGCATCTGGGAGGCATGGTTTGCCACCAAACTGGAAACAGTGCACGAGCCGTCGCTTTGATCAGCCAGGCGGTCGCGATTCAACCGACCAATCCATTTGCTCACGGCGACCTCGCGTTGGCGTACCTGGCTTGCAATCGTCTCGATGACGCTGAGCAGTCTTTGCGCAAGGCATTGGCGTTGAAACCGGATTGGGATGACGGCCACAACAGAATGGGAACCTTGTTTAAGGCGCGAGGCGACGCGGAGCGCGCCGAGGCGTGCTTTAGCAAGTCTCTGGAGCTTAACGCTGCGAACGCCGAGGCACTCAATAATTTGGCCAATATTTACAAGGAGCGGCGCGATTTTGCCATGGCGGAACAGCTATACAATCGGGCACTTTTACTCAGACCTGATCTTGCAGAAGCGCATAACAGCTTGGGCGGCCTTTACCTGCGCCGCGATGAGCTCGGACGCGCTGAGGAGTGCTATCTGCGCGCGCTGGCATTGCGCCCGGAACATGCGGAATCGCACAACGATCTCGGTACGGTATTCCAACTTCAAGGTAGGTTGACCGATGCTGAGGCCAGTTTTCATAAAGCGTTGGAACATAAAAGCGACTTTGCCGAAGCCCTCTGCAATTTAGGCCACGTACTTGAGGTCCTTGGGCGCCTCGATGAGGCGGAAGCGTATTGCCGCAGCTCCCTCGCGCTTAAGCCCGACTATCCTGACGCGTTATGTAATCTTGGGGCAGTTCTCAAGGGGCGCGCCGACCTAAAGGGCGCGGAAGACTATTGCAGGAGGGCGCTGGCGCTGGACCCGGGGTACATCGGCGCACACGTCAACCTCGGAACAATCTTGAACGAAGGTGGCCAACGCAGCGGGGCCGAAGACTCTTTTCGAAGGGCGCTCGCGCTAGACCCTCACAGTGCAGTCGCCCAATTCAATCTTTCGCTGCTCTTGCTATTGCGCAACGATTTCGTAGAAGGCTTCCGGCTTTACGAAAGTCGTTTTAAAACCTTTACGCGCACGTTAACGTTGCACGATCGGCTCAAGGATCGTCCGCCTTGGCAAGGCGGAACGCTTTTCGGGCAAGCCATCCTCGTTTGGACCGAGCAAGGCATGGGTGACAGCATAATGATGATGCGCTACTTGCCAATGCTGAAGAAACGCGGAGCGGTAACGGTGACAGTGTTTTGCGATCCCGCGTTGCAACGAGTTATCAGCTCGATGCCTGGAGTAGACAGCGTTATGTGCCAGGCTGCACCGGAATTCGAAATGACCTTCGACTTGCATTGCCCCATGATGAGTCTGCCATATTTTTCACAAACAAATAGAGAGTCCATACCGCATGACGTCCCATATCTTGTGGTGCCAGAAGGTATCCGCAAGCGATGGCGTACATGTCTGAGCGCGGTATCCGGCATCAAGGTGGGATTGGCTTGGGCAGGTAGCAAGACGTTGCGTGACGACGCGAAACGAAGCATCGCTCCGCGCGAGCTCGCGAAACTGGCCGAGATCAATGGCGTCCAGCTGATTAGTCTGCAAAAAGAAAAAGGCGACGCGCAACTCGACATTTTGGACTGGATGGATGACTGCGATGACTTTATGGACACAGCTGGGCTCATCGAGAACCTCGATTTGGTCA
>VBDA01000228.1:3615-6910 GCA_005883655.1 Betaproteobacteria bacterium
GCCGCCGAGCTTCGTCTTTTTGAAAGAGCCCGCTAACGTGCTCAAACCTTGCTGAGCCAATCACGATCGTCGCGGGTGGAATCCAATGTTCACTGCTAGGCCATGAGCGCCATATTATTTATCTCCGGTATTTCAATGAACGACGCACTCGCCGCTGCGGGTCGAGCACATCGAGCGATTTTCGCAAATCTTGGCCACGACTTGATAGAGTTGAATTTTGGAAAACCAGAAACGCAGGAGCTATTGAATCGCACAATACGGCAACAGCAAGTTGTATTTGCTTACAGCGCAGTCGGGATCGGCGCGGACATGCGTGGCACCACCCCAGAAGGAAACGAGGTCAATTTTTGGGAAGGCAATCGCATCCCATTCATTTCGTTGACGGGTGATTCGCCCGCCTATTTCTTTGATCGGCACGTATTGCCAGGCCCGTGGCATGCAGGGCTGTATTGGTACCCCGAGCACCTCGAACTGCGACGGCGATTCAAGCCGACGCAGGCGATATACGGCACGATACCCCCTTTCCCCATGGACCTTACGGACAAGCGTGAAATCGACTTTCGCAAAAAGGAGCAAGGAAAATTGCTGTTCTTGAAGAATGGCAACGATCCAGAGAAACTTGTCAACTCCTGGCGCGAATCAATGCCGCCGGAGACTTTTGTCATGTTGGCGGAACTGGCGAGCGAACTCGCCAACAGCATCGCGACGGACATCGGGTGCGACATAGATGCAATCGTGACGGCCTATTTCGCCAATAGAGGCTGGGACATCAGCGAACATCTCATTTTTCGCCTATTCTTCGTCGCGCAGCTCGATGATTATCTGAGACGCATCAAGAGCACTTTGATAGCGAACGCGCTTACCGATTTTCCCGTAGAGATTCATGGGTTTAATTGGGAGCATGTTGACTTTTCGGGCAAACGGGCTGTTTATATTCCTGGCGGCGATTACACCCAATCAAGGACTGAGATTATCGAGTCGTTGGGGCTTATCGATATGTCACCGAACACTGAACGTGCACCTCATGACCGCGTCCTACGGGCTTTTGGGCTTTGTACGCTGTGCATCACCAACGAGCAACGTTTCTTCAAGGAGCAGTTCGAGAACTCGGAGAGATTCTGCTACCGCTTCGACAAGGACCATCTTCGCGAGAAAGTTGCGGATGTCTTGGCACACCCGAAGCAGTATGTGGAGCTTGGACTTGATGTTTGCGAGCAGTTTCGCAAACGCCGTCGGCCCGAGGACTTCGGGCAATACATGTTAGACACCGCGGCCTTGATTCGCTTGGCTTGCGGTCCGCGACCAGAAGGTGCGCAGAATTTCTTTATCTGGCCACCCACGAAACTCCGTGGCTGAATGAAAAAAAACATCTTCGTCACCCAGCCCTTCCTGCCTCCGCTGGAGGAGTTCATTCCATACCTCGAGAAGATCTGGTCAAGCAAGATTCTCACAAACGGCGGTCCTTACCACCAGCAACTAGAGGCAATGCTGTGTGAGCACTTGGGGGTGGAGAATGTGGCGCTGTTCACCAACGGAACGGTCGCGCTGATTACGGCGCTCCAGGCCCTCCGCATCACGGGAGAGGTCATTACCACCCCCTATTCGTTCGTCGCCACTTCCCACTCACTGCTCTGGAACGGGATCAAGCCAGTATTCGTGGACATCGATCGCGACACACTCAATCTCGATCCGTCCAAGATCGAGGCGGCGATCACACCGCAAACAACTGCGATTATGCCTGTGCATTGCTATGGCCATCCGTGCGACGTGAGCGCCATCGAGCAGATCGCTGACATCTACAATCTGCGTGTGATCTACGACGCCGCCCATGCCTTTGGTGTGGAGAACGACCAGGGCAGCATTCTCAAGCACGGCGACCTATCGGTGCTAAGCTTCCATGCGACCAAGGTGTTCAATACCTTCGAGGGTGGGGCGATCGTCTGTCCCGACCTTAAGACCAAGGTGCGCATCGACCAGCTGAAAAATTTCGGCCATGCAGGCGAACTGACAGTGGTGGCGCCTGGCATCAACGGAAAGATGAGCGAGTTCAACGCGGCCCTCGGGTTGCTGCAGCTGCGGCACATCGGCGAAGCGCTGGCACAGCGCAAGGCGATCGACGCGGTGTACCGCGAGCGGCTCAACGGCGTCAAGGGAATTCGCTGTCTGCGGGAACCGTACGAAAAGGTTCCTAACTACGCCTACTTTCCGATCATGGTGGAGGGCGATTATCCGCTGAGCCGCGACGGGCTAAACCAGGCGCTCAAAGATCACGGCATTCACCCGCGGCGCTACTTCTTTCCGCTGATCTCGGACTTCCCCATGTACCGAGGATTGCCGTCGGCCCATCGCGACAATCTGCCGATAGCCACGGCCACTGCGCAGAAGATCCTATGCCTGCCTATTTATCCGGGCCTCGATATAAAAGCGATCCAGGAGGTGGCTCGCCTGATCGGCGCGGCCCGATAGGTGCGCACTGTACGAGCCAGAGCGCCGGAGTGAAGGTTGCCATCATGCAGCCGTATTTCTTTCCCTACATCGGGTATTTCCAGCTCATTGGCTCGGTGGACCTTTTCGTCATATACGACAACATCAAGTATACAAAGAAAGGATGGATCAATCGCAACCGCTTTCTGCGCAACGGGGCCGACTGCGTCTTCACGGTGCCGGTAAAAAAGGACTCCGACGCCCTTGACGTAAAGGACCGCGCAGTGGCGGCCGAGTTTGACCGCCGCAGGCTGGTCAACCAGCTACGCGAGGCCTACCGCCGCGCGCCCCATTTCCAGGAAAGCTTTCCCGTCGTCGAAAAAGCTTTAATGGCGCCCTGCCAAAATTTGTTCGAGTACGTTGATGGCTCGGTGGTGGAGGTCTGCCGCTACCTTGGCATCGGCACGCGCATTGTCCCTTCGTCGAGCCTTTCCATCGACGCGGCGCTGAAAGCGCAGGAGAAAGTGCTTGCTCTCTGCAAGGCGGCCGGTGTATAACCGGGAGGGGTTCCGTGCGCAGGGCGTGGAGCTCAAATTTCTCAAGACGCCTCCCATCGAGTACCCGCAGTTCGGCGATCCGTTCGTTCCCTGGTTGTCGATCATCGATGTAATGATGTTCAATCCCATCGCGAGGATCCGGGAGTTCCTTGAGAGTCGTTACGAGCTGACATAGGCGCGAACGCCCGAGTCTTCAGCGAAGCCGCCGGTGTGTGGCGGAATTACACTATGTCCAAGTGGAACAAACTGGGAAAGGTTTTCAACCCCCGGAGAATTCATGGCCGAAGCTGGCTGCGCGAGTTCGCCCAGGCACC
>VBDA01000229.1 GCA_005883655.1 Betaproteobacteria bacterium
TCTGATGATGGATTCGGTGGCCCCTATCTGGGACGGTAACGAGACGTGGCTGGTATTCGGGGGTGTCGCGCTCTATTCCGCATTTCCTCTCGCATTCGCGATCGTCATTCCGGCGGTGTACTTTCCGATCCTGATCATGCTGATCGGGCTTGTCTTCCGCGGTGTGGCGTTCGAATTTCGGCACCTGTCGGGCCGGCGCAAGCTGTGGAATCGCTCCTTCCACTTCGGTTCGGTGGTGGCAACTTTCGCGCAAGGTCTGGTACTCGGGACCTACGTCCAGGGCCTGCCCGTTGTCGGCCGCCAGTTCTCCGGCGGCAGCCTGGAATGGGCGACGCCGTTTGCGTTGATGACCGGCGCGGGCCTGGTCGTCGGGTACGGTCTTATCGGCGCCTGCTGGCTGGTGATGAAGACCGAAGGCGAGCTGCAGGCGTGGGCGCGACAAAAAGCGATCCTGCTCGCGTTCGGCGTCGCCGCATTCATCGCGATGGTCAGTATCTGGACGCCGTTCCTCGAACCGCAAATCTACCGGCGATGGTTCGCGTGGCCGGATCTGCTACTGCTCTCGCCGGTGCCGGTGATCACGCTGGGACTGTTCGTCTGGTTGCTGCGATCGCTGCGGTCGAAGCGCGACGTGTCGCCGTTCATTGCGGCGCTTGGTTTGTTCCTGATGTGCTACCTCGGACTCGGAATCAGCATCTGGCCGATGGCGGTGCCGTACACGGTGACGCTGTGGGCAGCGTCGGCGTCGTCGAAATCACAAGGGTTTCTGCTGATCGGCACCTTGTTTCTGCTGCCGATCATTCTCATGTACACCGGATGGTCGTACTGGGTCTTCCGCGGCAAGGTCGCTCCCGGGACGGGGTATCGCTAGCGGCGGACACGCGACGCATCTTATTCATAGCGGGTTGAGGAGACTGCGGCGCGAGCTACCCGGCGCGGGGCTCCCCGATGCTGATGCGCTGGATCCGTGAAGTGCGGACGCAGCGCTGCGCATGCTTGTCGCCTATCAGGCACTCTGCGGCTGCGTGCTAAACTTCGCCGCTTCCGCAACACCGACATTCGACTGCCGAACTGAATTTCAAGGGCGCATGGATTGCATCCGGAACCGAGCGGTGCCTTTGCAAGACAAAGCCTTGTCTCGCGTCGAGCACCGCACATGCGTGCTCGGCGAACCATCCGAGTCTATTCAGTGAGCACGATCGCGGCCGCTCGAATGGCTCCTTCGCCGGCGGCGTCGCTTTCTTTAAGCGACGTCGACGGCAAGCGCGAGCTGCGCCTTGCGGGAAGGCTCGACTCGTACTCCATCGCTGGCGTCTGGCCCGACGCCCGTGCCGCGCTAGATGCGGCGCCGAACGTGCCGGTGCTGATCGATACGTCGCGTGTGGAATACTGCGATGGCGGCGGCATCGCGATGCTGGTCGATCTGCTGCGTCAACCGCGGCCGCCGGAGGCGCAGGTTTCGGTGGTCGGCTTGAAACCTCAGTTCCAGACCCTGCTCGATCAGTTCGATCCGGTCGCGATGCGCGCGCCGCCCAAGGAACACGAGGAGCGGCTGCACACGGTCGCCGAGATCGGTCGCGCCGCGCTGATCGTGGGCCGCGACATGCGCGTGCAAGTCGCCTTCATCGGCGAAACGAGCTCGGCGTTGTGGTTTGCGATCACGCATCCGCATCGCATCCGCTGGAAGGACGTCTGGTACACCTGCGAGCAGGTGGGAGTCAACGCGCTGCCGATCGTGGCGCTGATCTCCTTCCTGCTCGGCATCATTCTGGCGTTCCAGTCCGCGGTACCGATGAAGCAGTTCGGCGCTGAGATCTTCGTCGCGGATCTGGTCGGGCTCTCGATACTGCGCTCCGGCGCGGCCTTCGCGGCGGAGATTGGCACCATGAAAGTCAACGAGGAGCTCAACGCGCTGACCACCATGGGCCTCGACCCGGTCCGCTTCCTTGTCGTCACCCGCATCATCGCCGCCTTGCTGATGATGCCGCTGCTGTGCATCTTCGCCGACCTGATCGGCATCCTCGGCGGCGCGCTGACCATGATCAGCTTCAATATTCCGATCAGCGCTTTCCTGCACGAGGTCGACAGCCTGGTCGATGTCAAGGACCTGCTCGCCGGCCTCGCAAAAGCACCGGTGTTTGCGATCCTGATCGCCGGCATCGGTTGCCTGCGCGGCCTGCAAACGCAGACCGGCGCCAGCGCCGTCGGCATTTCCGCAACGCGCGCGGTCGTCTCGGCGATCATTCTGCTGGTCGTCGTCGACGGCATATACGCCTTCGTCTACTATCTCCTCGATATCTGAAGCGCCGAACCTCATGCCCGCCGAACCCATCATCCGAGTCGAGCATTTCACGGCCGGTTACGAAGGCAACGTACTGATGCGCGACATCAACTTCACCGTCAACCGGGGTGAAGTATTCGTCATCCTCGGCGGCTCGGGCTCCGGCAAGAGCACGCTCATGAAGCACATGATCGGACTCTACGAACCGATGGCCGGCGCGGTCTATATCGACGGTGACGATATCGTCACGTCGGAGGGCGATGCGCGCCGCGCGATCCTCAAGAAAATCGGCGTCATGTATCAGAGCGGCGCGCTGTTTGGCTCGATGACACTATTGGAGAATGTCCGCCTGCCGCTGGAGGAATACACGTCGCTCGACGACGATGCCATCGATCTCGTCGCCCAGATGAAGCTCAAGCTGGTCGGCCTCGACGCATTTAGTGGCCACATGCCGTCCGAGATCAGCGGCGGCATGCAAAAGCGCGCGGCAATCGCGCGCGCGATGGCGCTGGATCCGACGATCCTGTTTCTCGACGAGCCGTCGGCCGGGCTCGACCCGATTACCTCGGCCGAGCTCGACCTGCTCATCCTGCGCCTGGCAAGGAGCCTGCACATCACATTCGTCATCGTGACCCACGAGCTTGCCAGCATCTACGCCGTGGCGGACAGGGTCATCATGCTCGACAAGCGCACCAAAGGCATCATCGCCGAAGGAGATCCGAAGGTCCTGCGCGACACCAGCGACAATCCCTGGGTGCGCCAGTTCTTCCGGCGCGAGGCGGCGCCTGACACGATCGCCGAAACGGCGTAATGCAATCGACAACTTGCCGCGGTCCTTTCCGCTTCCTTCTGTCCGTTAGCGCTCGGGAAAACGCCGCGCGTCTGCAAGCCCGCCGCGCGTAACGCATGAGCGCCCAGGCCAATTTCTTCAAGCTCGGTTTGTTCGTGATCGGCGGTACGGTAGTGCTGGTCCTGCTGCTGCTGATCCTCGGCTCCGGACGGTGGTTTCAGTCCAAGGTTGCGATCGAGACCTATCTCAACGAATCGGCGCAGGGACTCGAGGTCGGATCGAAGGTCAAGTATCGCGGCGTGGTCGTCGGCGAGGTGACCAAGATCGGCTTCACCTACACCAAGTATCAGCTCGACAAGCCGATGGCGGAGCGGCTGCGCTACGTGATGATCGAGGCGCTGCTGTTGCCGCGACTGATCGGAGGCCGCGCCAGCGGCGATATCACGCGCCCGGAAACGGCGCGAATGGAAATCGACAAGGGCCTGCGTGTCCGCCTTGCGCCGCAGGGCATCACCGGGACGAATTATCTCGAGATCGACTACGTGGATCCCAAGACCAATCCCGAGCTGCCAATCTCATGGGAACCGGACAACCTTTATATTCCTAGCGCGCAATCGACGGTCACCCAATTCATCGGCACCGCATCGGACATCCTCGCTCGATTCCAGCGCCTCGATCTCGAGGGAACGCTCACCAATCTCAACCGGTTGTTGATCACCACCAATAACCGCATCGAAGCTATTGACTCCGCGAAGCTTTCGCAAAGCGCGTCGCGAGTGCTCGACAAGCTCGACAAGTTGCCGATGGAGCAAATCGGCAAGGACGCTGCTGCGCTGCTGGCGGATTTGCGGGTCACCAACCAGCGGCTCTCCGCGATGCTCGACGACCCGGCGATCAAGCGCCTGCCGACGGACGCCGATGCGGCGGCCGTTGCGCTCAAAAAGGTGCTCGACGATCCGAATTTCGCCAAATCGCTGTCGCACCTTCAGAGCACCTTGGCGCGGCTCGATCGTCTGACCGGCGGCGGCGAGACCGACCTCAAGCGGACCCTCGATAACCTGCGCCAGATCACCGACAATCTCCGCGATCTGACCGAGAACGCCAAGCACTATCCGTCACAACTGATTCTCGGCGCGCCACCGCTCCCGGCAAAAGGTCTTCAACAATGAACATGCCCGCTTCGTTTTCGCGTCGGCGCGCGTTGTCTTCCGCGGTGGCGCTCTTGGTCGCCGGTTGCTCCCTGTCGCGGCCGGAACCGGTGAAATCGACTTATGTGCTCGATCCGCCGCGGCCGCCTGCTGCAACCGGCGGGCCGAGACCCGCGACATTGCGCGTTGCCACGGTGTCGGTGGCCGGTCCCTTCGCCAGCCGATCGCTGGTCTATCGCGAAGGCGACTTGAAATTCGAGACGGATTTCTACCAGGAATTTCTGGTGGCGCCTGCAGCAATGATCGGCGAGGCAACCGCGGCGTGGCTTTCCGCGGCGGGAATCTATCGGGCGGTCTTGCCGCCGTCGAGCTCACTCGACAGCGATTTTTCCCTCGAGAGCTTTGTCAGCGAGCTCTACTGCGACCTGCGGGACCCGGCGCAGCCGGCAGCGGTGATGAGCGTCAAGTATTTTCTCACCGAGATCGCGGCCGGCCCCGGTGCATTTGTTTGGACCGGAGAACTGAGCTCACGGATCGCCGTGCCTTCGCGCTCGGCTGATGCCTTGGTTCGCGGGCTCAACGCGGCGCTCGGCAAGGTGCTCGAGCAGCTAGCGGCAGCGCTGCGCGCGTTGCCGGTCAAATAGCTCTTCCCTGACCCGCTTACATCCTGACTGGCTTTAATTCCGGGTCGACCGCAGATACGAGCCAGGATAGGCAGCGGGCGGGCGTGGTACGCCGCCGCGCCCGCTCGATCATTGCGCGCAGCGAGCGACGAGGTCGTGTTGATCCGACTCGGTGACCGTAACGCGCGCAAAGTCGCCGACCGTCAGGGCAGCGCCGTCGATCACCGAAACCACGCCGTCGATCTCGGGTGCGTCGCCGGCGCCGCGCGCGATTGCGCGCGGGCCGTCGATCGCATCGACGAGGACGTCGAGCGTGCGCCCGACCTGCGCACGCAGCCGCCGCGCGCTGATCGCAGCCTGCGCCGTCATGAAACGTTCGCGGCGCTCTTCCTTGATTGCTTCGGGCAGCGCGCCCGGTAGCGCGTTGGCTAAGCTCCTCGAACTCGGCCTCGGTCTCGCCGGGAAAACCGACGATGAACGTCGATCGTATGGTCAAGCACGGGCGTGTCGCGCGCCATGCGCGAATGCGCTCGAGCGTATTCTCGGCATTGGCCGGACGCTTCATCAGCTTCAGTATTCGGCGGCTCGCGTGCTGGAAAGGAACGTCGAGATACGGCAGAACGCCGCTGCCGCCATCCGCCATCAGCGGCACGACTTCGTCGACGTGCGGGTAGGGGTAGACGTAATGCAGTCGCACCCACGCGCCGTGCTCTTCCGCGAGCGCTCCGAGTGCCCGGACCAGCTCAGTCATTCGCGTCTTGAGCGGCCGGCCGCGCCAGAAGCCGGTCCGGTATCGGACATCGACGCCATAGGCACTGGTGTCCTGGGAGACGACGAGCAATTCGCGCACCCCCGCCTTGAACAGGTTCTCGGCTTCGTTCATGACGTCGGACAGCGGCCGGCTGACCAGATCGCCCCGCATCGACGGAATGATGCAGAACGTGCAGCGATGATTGCAGCCTTCGCTGATTTTCAGGTACGCGTAGTGCCGCGGCGTGAGCTTGACCCCCTGCGGCGGCAACAGATCGACGAAAGGATCATGCGGTCGCGGCAGATGCGCGTGGATGGCGCCCATAACCTCGCCCGCGGCGTGTGGCCCGGTAACCGCCAGCACTTTGGGATGCGCCGCGCGCACAAATGCGCCGCCTTGCTTGGCTCCAAGACAGCCGGTGACGATGACCTTGCCGTTCTCGGCCAGCGCTTCGCCAATGGCGGAGAGCGATTCCTCGACCGCGGCATCGATGAAGCCGCAGGTGTTGACGACGACCAGATCGGCGCCCTGATAGGTCGGCGCGATGGCATATCCCTCGGCTTTGAGCCTGGTAAGAATCTGCTCGGAGTCGACCAGTGCCTTCGGGCATCCCAGCGAGACGAATCCCACCTTGGGCGATGTGGCAGCGGCGAGCGGTCGGGACCGGATTTTGGCTATGGCCATTCGGGGAGCAATCGTGCGGTGCAAAAAAATCAGCGCTGCAATGCGGATGCTGCAGTGCTTTCGAGTGTCAGCGCTTTTTTTCTTCGTCGGGCGACGGTTGAGCGCCCGCGGCGAAGTTGGGGAACGGAAACGAGGTGAACAAACCGCGTGTCTGATCCTGCATGCGCTGTTGCATATCCATGAACAATTTCGCGTTCTGTTCGAGGTAATTGCCAAGCATGCCCTGCATAGCCGGAGCCTGCATTTGCAGGAATTGTTTCCAGAGGTCAGGCGTCAGCAGCATCTTGTCGCCGTAAATCTGCTTGGCCTGATCCTGCAGTTTGTTCTGAATGACCAGGAACGCTTTCACATTCTGCTCCATGTAATTGCCCATGATGCCCTGCAGTGCGTTGCCGTAGAAGCGGATCATCTGGGACAGCATCTCGCTGGAAAACATTGGCATTCCCACAGACTCTTCTTCCAGAATGATCTGCAGCAGGATGCCCCGCGTCAGGTCGTCGCCCGACTTGGCATCGATGACTTGAAAATCGATGAATTCGAGGACCATCTGCTTGACATCGGCCAAGGTGATGTAGCCGCTGTTGGCGGTGTCGTATAGACGGCGGTTGGGGTACTTCTTGATAATGCGTATCGACTTGGCCATGCTGCACTCCGGGAAACGAAGCGGCGATTATAACCTTCTGATTTATCAGGACGATTGAAACACCGGCACCGCCGCCAGCGACACCATTGGTGCATCGCACCAAATAGTCCTTGACTTGGGTGGACTCTGCCCCTACAATTGAATTTGTGCAATGCAGCAATAGTGGTGCGGCGAAGAGGGTTTCCTGAGCACCGGAGCATCCGTCCGCACCCGAGATATCCGGACCCGTTTAGGGTCCTAATCAACCTCAACGGAAAAGGATTCCAAATGTACAACGCAACCGAACAATTCGCTGATATCAACAAAGTTGGCTACGACAACGCGGTGAGGATCGCCTCCCTTTCGCTGGATAAGGCGGAGCGTTTCACCAAGTTGAACCTCCAGGCCGCCAAGGTCGCGCTGGAGCAAGGTGTATTTACCGCCAACGCCGTCGCGGGAATCAAGGATGTGCAGGAACTGGCCGCCGTCCGCGCCAAGCTCACCGAAGCCGGCATGCAGAACGCGCTCGGCTACTCACGTGGCGTGTATCAAATTGCTTCCGAGGCGCAAGCTGATTTCTCGGAGCTCGCCGAAGAAGCGTGGGCATCGTACACCAAGGGTATCGCGGCGTGGGTCGAAAAGGCTGCCAAGAATGCGCCCGCCGGCTCCGATTTCGCCGTGACGGCGTTGAAGTCGACGGTCGCTGCAACCACCGCAGCGTTCGACCAGTTCACGAAGGCTACCAAGCAGGTCGTGAGCTACGCCGACGCCTCGGTTCGTGCCGCCAGCGCCAACGCTGCCAACGTCGCCAAGGCGACAACCAAGGCAACGACCAAGGGTCGCAAGGCTGCGTAAGCTTCAGATAAGCATTACCGGGTAACCGCCGGGAACTTGAATCCCCGGCGGCGGTCCCAACATCGGAACTGATGACTCCTGTAGTTCTGTATCATTTTCCTCCTCCTAAATGATACAGCCTCGCCCCGGCAGCAATGCCGGGGCTTTTTTTTGCGAGTCGCTCGTTCAGACCTCGGTAACAACAAGGTTGGAACCGCAACTATAACATGTGCTGGCCACCGTTGATGGCGATGTTGGCCCCGGTGACGAACGCAGCTTCTTCGGACGTGAGATA
>VBDA01000230.1 GCA_005883655.1 Betaproteobacteria bacterium
GCTTCATGGCCAAGTGGAGCGCGCAGTACCCCGGATGCTCGGGCCATATTCACCAGAGCATGTCCGACGGCAAGAAGAACTTGTTCTATGATGCCAAGGGCAGGAACGGCATGAGCAGGATGTTCGAGAGTTATCTCGCCGGGCAAGTCGCAGGCCTGATGGAATTCGCCCCCATGTACTGGCCGACGGTCAACAGCTACAAGCGGCTGGTCGACGGATTCTGGGCGCCGGTCAAGCCGACGTGGGGGCTCGACAACCGCACCGCGAGCTTTCGCGTCATTGCCGGATCGCCCAAATCGACGCGGCTGGAAACGCGTTGCCCCGGCGCCGACATGAATCCGTACCTCGCGACGGCCGCGGTCCTCGCGGCGGGCCTCTCGGGCATCGAAAAGAATCTGAAGCTGACGGCGAAACCCATCCACGGAACCAATCAGGGCGCGGAAAACATTCCGCGCGCGCCGCGCACGCTAATCGAGACCACGCGCATTTTTCGGGACTCGAAGCTCGCCCGCGACTGGTTCGGCGACGACTTCGTCGATCACTTCGCCGCGACCCGCGAGTGGGAATGGCGCCAGTGGCTCGACGCAGTCACCGATTGGGAGCTGAAGCGCTACTTCGAGATCATTTGAGGCAGATGAGCACGTCAATGAGGGCGTCCGTGCGAACACAGTCACGCTCCGCTGCGGTCGGCCTCGTGCTGCTTGCCGGATGTCTTGCTGCGTTCCCGCTTGCGGCGAAAACGCTGCGCATGGCGAGCGCATTCGACCCGCAGTCGATGGATCCGCACGCGCTGGCGCTGCAATACCACTCGCGCGTGGTCAGCCAGATCTACGAATCGCTGGTGAGCCGCGACCGCAATTTCGCGCTCGAGCCCGCGCTTGCCGTGTCATGGCAGCACCTGGAGCCGAAACGGTGGCGCTTCAAGCTCCGCCCGGAAGTCAAGTTTCACGACGGAACCGCCTTCACCGCCGACGACGTCTTGTTTTCGATCGAGCGGGCGCTGACCAGGAACTCGCAGCGGACCTTCCAGCTGCGTGGTGTCCAGTCGGCGCGCAAGGTCGACGATCTGACCGTCGACTTCCTGCTCGCCGCGCCCGACGCCGTGCTGCCGGAAAAATTCGTGTACGTCGGCATCATGAGCAAGGCGTGGTCCGCGGCGCACGGGGTCGTCGAGCCGCAGAATTACAATGCGAGGCAAGAGACCTACGCGGTTCGCAACGCCAACGGCACCGGGCCCTACCGGCTCAAGAGCTACGAATCCGACACCCGCACCGTGCTGGTCGCCAACCCTGATTGGTGGGGCAAGCGCGGTAATGTCGACGAGGCGGTCTACGTCGTCATCCAGTCCGACGCGACGCGGATGGCGGCGTTGATCTCGGGCCAGGTCGACTTCGTCATCGATCCCCCCTTCCAGGACGTCGCGCGTCTGAAGCAGGAAGGGAGATTCAAGCTCGCCGACACCACCGATATCGGAACGCAGTATCTCGGTTTCGACCAGAGCCGCGACGAGCTGCAGTTCGGCGACGTCAAGGGCAAGAACCCGTTCAAGGACCTGCGCGTGCGGCGCGCCGTCTACCAGGCGATCGACATCGACGCCATCGTCAGCAAGGTGCTGCGTGGACAAGCCATCGCCACCGGCTCGTTTTTCTCGCGCCTGGTCGACGGCTACGTGCCGGAGCTCGAGCGCCGGCTGCCGTATGACGTCGCGGCGGCGCGCGCGCTGCTCAAGGAGGCGGGATATCCCGACGGCTTCGGCGTGGCGCTCGACTGCGTCAACGTCGCCTTTCGCGCCGCGGTGTGCCAGGCGATCGCCGGCATGCTTGCGCAAGTCGGTATCCGCACCAACACCCAGGTTTGGCCGACGGCGACGTTCTTTCCCAAACTCACGCAGGCAACGACGAGCTTTTACGAGGTCGGCTGGTCGCCGTTGTTCGACGCATGGCCGTCGCTCACCGCGCTCTTCCGTACCTACTCGACCGACGGCACCGGCACCTTCAACGGCGGGCGCTACTCCAACCCGGCACTCGACAAGCTGATCGACGCAATCCGTGTCGAGCCCGACGCGGTCCAGCGCCGTCAGCAGGTCGGCGAGGCTCTTCGCATCATCAATGCGGATCTGCCCATGATCCCCCTCTACCGGCGCACGCTGACGTGGACGATGCGTCCTGACATCAGCGTCGCACAGTGGCCCAACGACGTGCTGGAGCTGCGTTTTGTGCATATCGGCGAAGGAAATTCCTGAGCCCGGCGCTTAGGAGAATCGTCGCTACGATGCATTTTCTCGGACGACCGTCATGATTCATCGCTTCGCCTTTCCCACGACCATACACTTCGGCGCCGGTGCGCGCGCTCTCGTTGTCGAGCATCTGAAGGCGCAAGGCATCAAGCGTCCACTCATCGTCACCGACCGCGGCATCGCGCCGCTGCCGATGCTGAAAAGCTTCATCGCCGACCTCCCGGG
>VBDA01000231.1 GCA_005883655.1 Betaproteobacteria bacterium
TAACCGGTCACGTACCATCCCGAGGGCGCTTCCTCCTTCAGCGGATCGAGATATTCGGGCTCGCCACCGAGCAGATTGAACACCGGACGGTCCTTGAACAAGCCGCGCAGCTCACCCTCGCGCACGAATTTGGAGAGGTCGCCCGCAAACAGCGACGAGAAAATCGCGTCGGGCTTGCTGTCGATCATTGCCTGCACGACCGGTCCGGCGTCGATTTTTCCGAGAGGCACCGCGATCTCGACGAATTCGATTCCGGAGCCGCCGGCAGCCTGACGCGCGATCATCTGCTGCTTGAACGCCGCGGTCGCCGCCTTGCCGTATTCGTAATCCGGATAGACGATCGCCCAGCGCCGCTTGTGCAATTGGGACGCGATCGGGACCAGCATGGCCGTCTGCATGTAGGTCGACGGTCTCAACCGGAAGGTGAACCGGTTGCCGTTTTCCCAGACGATCTTGTCGGTAAGCGGCTCCGAGGCAAGGAACAAGACTTTGCGTTGTCGGGCGAAGTCGGCGATCGCAAGGCCCACCGCGGAGGAGAACGTCCCCATCAGCAGGTCGACTTTTTCGCGGGTGATGAGCTCCTCCGCGACTCGCACCGCATCGCCCGGATTGCCGGTATCGTCACGAACGACAAGTTCCAGCGGTCGTCCGAGGAGCCCTCCCGACGCGTTGATCTCCTCGACCGCAAGCTCCATGCCCTTCTTGTACGGTTCGAGAAAGGCCGGGAAGGTCTTGTAGCTGTTGAGCTCGCCCAACTTGATCGGTTGTCCCGAAGCGATTCCCGCGACCAGCAGAAACACACCGAGGGTCCCGCCCAGTCGTGCGCAATGCCGTTTCATCCGTGCTCCCGAAATTGCACGCTTCGCGCGCGGCACATAGTCTAGAGCATTGCTTACGCCGCATGCCAAATGATAGCGGACGCCCTCTGTTTGCCGGCTCATTGCACGCTATTCGTCGGCGCTGATTCGCGGGCACTCGTAGCCATTCGCTTCGCGAACGGGACCTGGCTCGCTGCTCACAGCGCGCTCTCGGTTCTATCCTTATTGCAACGAGAGGATGCCGTGAACGGCGTCCGGCAGGTAAAATCCAAGGTTTGCCCGTTGTTGTGCACCACTGGACGCCGCGATGCTCGAGCTCGGTTTCGGACTGAACTTTCACGACCTCTATTCCTGCGCAGGCCTGCGCCGGATCGATGCCGCGTTCGGTGCGTGGATCGAGCATGCCGATGCGGCACTCGCGGCACGTCTGGCGGCAGCGCGCGCCGATCCCGCGGCGCTGACGCGGCTGCAGGAGTCGGAGCTCCTGATTGCGCTCGCGCCGCATCTCGAGGATTGGCTCGCCTTGCTGTTCGGCATCGAGCGCGAAGTGGCCGCTCTCCAGGCCGCGCAACAAGAGCTCGCTCCCTTGTTCGCCTGCAAACGTCAAGTCGTGCAGCGAAAGGCGATGAACAAGTACAAGGCGGTCGAGGCGGCTACCTTCGACGGTGCGGCCTTGCGCGCGGCATTGGAGCAGAAAATCGGCGAGCGCCTGACCACGCAAGGCGGCGAGCTGGCGTTCGCACTGAAAGTCGGCGAGTGGGCCGCCGCAGGTGAGAGTGAAGACGCGGCGCATGCCGACGACATCGATTTGGCGCTGCGTTACGCGGCGTGGGCCGCGCATACGCCTGAAGGCAAGGCATTGCACAAGGCCGGCGTATTGTTCAAGGCGCCGCGCAAGCTCGACTACATGCGGCTGGTTCCCGTCGAGCGCGAGACGCGCGACGGCGTGGACCGCCTCGCTTTGAGCGAGGATCACACCCGGCGGCGCGAAGGTTTCGAGCTGACCGACGCGGGCACCGATCTCGTCGGCGCGCTCGACCAGGCGCACTACTGCATCTGGTGTCACGAGCAGCAAAAGGACTCGTGCTCCTCGGGTCTGCACGAAAAAAAGCCCGCCGATGGATCCGGTCCTCCGTTCAAGAAATCCCCGTTCGGCGTGGTACTGGCCGGCTGTCCGCTCGAAGAAAAAATCTCGGAGTTTCACAAGCTCCGCACCGAAGGCTGGGCGATCGGCGCGCTGGCGATGATCTGCGTCGATAACCCGATGGTCGCCGCCACCGGTCATCGCATTTGCAACGATTGCATGAAATCGTGCATTTACCAGAAGCAGGAACCGGTCGACATTCCGCAGTCGGAGACGCGCACGCTGAAGGATGTGCTGGCGCTGCCGTGGGGATTCGAGCTCTACAGCCTGCTCACGCGCTGGAATCCGCTCGATCTGCGGCGTCCGGTACCGGCGGAGCCGACCGGCAAGCGGGTACTGGTGGTCGGCATGGGTCCGGCGGGATTTACGCTCGCGCACCATCTTCTCAACGACGGACACACGGTGATCGGCATCGATGGATTGAAAATCGAGCCGCTGCCACCCGCGCTGTCCGGAAAAACCGCGTTGGGCGACAGCGTGTCCTTCGACGCCATCCGCGATATTGCCACGCTCGACGAGCCGCTCGAAGGGCGCGTGATGGCCGGCTTTGGCGGCGTCGCCGAATATGGGATCACGGTGCGCTGGGATAAGAACTTCCTCAAGGTCATTCGACTGTTGATCGAGCGCCGCGAGCGCTTCGCGCTGTTTGGCGGCGTGCGTTTCGGCGGCACGATCGATGCCGAGGGCGCCTTCGCGCTCGGGTTCGATCACATCGCACTGGCGACCGGCGCCGGGCGGCCGACGGTGCTCGAGCTTCCGAACGGGCTCGCCAACGGCGTTCGCGCCGCGTCGGATTTCCTGATGGCGCTGCAGCTCACCGGCGCCGCGCGTGTGGATTCGGTGGCCAACATGCAGGTGCGCCTGCCCATCGTGGTCATCGGCGGCGGCTTGACGGCGATCGATACCGCGACCGAGCTGATGGCGTACTACCCGGCGCAGGTCGAGAAGCTGCTCGAGCGGCACGAGACGCTGTGTGAATCGTCGGGCGAAGAGATGGTCTTCTCGGTGCTCGATCCCGAGGAGCGGCACGTCTACGCCGAACTGCTCGAGCATGGCCGCGCGGTGCGCGACGAGCGCGAGCGGGCAGTCGCAGCCGGGGAGCAGCCCGATTTTGCAAAATTAGTGAAAGCGTGGGGCGGCGTGACCATCGCTTATCGAAAAGGGCTGAACGATTCACCCGCTTATCGGTTGAATCACGAAGAAGTGATCAAGGCGCTGGAGGAAGGGATCTGGTTCGCCGAGGGTCTCTCGCCGGTTCGATGACCACGGTCACGTTCGGGCGCTGCGAGTTTCGATGCGGAAGATCGACAGCGACGGCGGGATGGGCGAAAGCGGCGAAGCAGAGCTATCGGCACGCACTTTACTGGTGGCCGCGGGAACGCAGCCGAACACAGTGCTCGCCCGCGAGGACGCGACCCATTTTCAGCTCGATGGAAAGTATTTCGCGGCGCTCGACGAGGAAGGGAAGCGCGTAAGCCGACGGCCGCGCGATCAGCTACTTCGGTGACTTGCATCCGTCTTTTTTCGGCAACGTCGTCAAGGCGATGGGCAGCGCGAAGAAGGGCTATCCGATCGTCAGCCGCATGCTCTCCCGGATCCAGGCTGCGTCCGCGGTGAGCGACGAGCATTTCATCGCGCTTCTCAACGACGAGCTGCGAGCCACCGTCGAACGCGTCGAGCGCCTGACGCCGACCATCGTGGAAGTGGTGGTCAGGGCGCCGGCCGCGGCCCGCCGCTTCGCTCCCGGACAGTTCTATCGCCTGCAGAATTTCGAAATGCTTGCGTCTTCCAGCAGCGGCACCCGGCTGACGATGGAAGGCATCGCGCTTACCGGAGCGTGGGTCGACAGAGAGCGCGGCCTGGTATCGACCATCGTGCTCGAAATGGGCGGCTCTTCGAACCTGTGCGCGACGCTCAAGCCCGGCGAACCGGTAGTGCTGATGGGGCCGACCGGATCTCCCACCGAGATCGAGCCCGGAGAAACGGTCGTGCTTGCCGGCGGCGGGCTCGGCAATGCCGTGCTGTTTTCGATCGGTCAGGCATTTCGCGGTGCCGGGTCGAAGGTGTTGTATTTCGCCGCCTATCGGAAAATGATCGACCGTTACCACGTAGCGGAGATCGAGGCAGCCTCCGACGTTGTCGTGTGGTGCTGCGACGAAGGGCCGGGATTCGCGCCGGGCCGGCCGCACGACAAGAGCTTCGTCGGCAACATCGTGCAAGGCATGACCGCGTACGCAACCGAAGCGCTGGGCGAGCAAACCATCGCGTTCGCGGACGCGGACCGCGTGATCGCGATCGGTTCGGACAAGATGATGGCCGCGGTCGCCGCCGCGCGTCATTCGGTGCTGAAATCCCACCTCAAGGCTTCGCATCGCGGCATTGCATCGATCAATTCGCCGATGCAATGCATGATGAAGGAAATCTGCGCGCAATGCCTGCAGCCGCACCGCGATCCGGTCAGCGGCAAGTTGAGCTATGTCTTTTCGTGCTTCAACCAGGACCAACCCATCGACGAGGTCGATTTTGCAGCGCTCGATGCCCGCCTGTCGCAGAACGCGACGCAGGAAAAGTTGACCGCGCAGTGGATCGCACATTGTCAGGCGCTGTGACCAGCTAGCCAGGTGGCGCTGTGAGCAGCGAGCCGCCGCCGGCGTTCGGCTGAAACTCCGTCGCGGTCGCCGCACGATCCTCGCATGTTCCGCCATGAGACTCCTTGTCATCGGCCGAGGCCGATGGGCCGTTAAGGGTTCTGCTGCTGGGATCCACGACCGGCCCGCTTTCTGCTCGTTGGAACGGTCGAAGTGACTCGTGTCGCGGTCCCAGCGCGACCGTGTATTTTTTGCATCCGACGCCATCCAGAAAAGAAAAAGAGGAGAACTTGCCATGATTATTCGTCGTGTCAACCTGCGCAGCATTGCGAACGCAGTCATCGGCTTCGCCGCATTGCTCGTCTGCGGCATCGCCGCCGCCGATCCGCCCGCCCGCGTCGCGAGATTGGCGAACATCGGCGGGGCGGTTAGCTTTTCACCCGCGGGCGAAGAAGAATGGACATACGCGACGCCCAATCGGCCGCTGATCACCGGGGACAGGGTTTGGGCGGATGCGGGTGCGCGTGCCGAGCTTCAGATCGGCTCGCTTGCGGTCCGCCTCGGCAGCCAGACCAGCGTTACGATTCTCAACCTCGACGATCGTGTGGCGCAGTTTCAGTTGGCGCAGGGCGCGCTCAACGTGCGCGTACGGCGCATCGATCCGGGTCAGACGATCGAGATCGACACGCCGCTGCTCGCGTTCTCACTACGGCGGCCAGGCGATTATCGGATCGACGTCGATGCGACGAGCGCGGCGACGACCGTGGCGGTCAGAAGCGGCGAAGGCGAGGTATATGGCGAAGGCGCGGCATACGTCATCAGCGCTCGCCAGTGGTATCGCTTCGCCGATTCGGGCCTTCGCGACTACCAGTACGATGCGCTCCCGCCGCCCGATGCGTTCGACAACTGGGCGCGGGACCGCGATCGGCGCCAGGACAATCCGGTCGCCGCCCGCTATGTCTCGCCGGACGTCATCGGCTACTCCGACCTCGACGATTATGGAACCTGGAGTGTGGTCGAGGGCTATGGCAACGTCTGGGTGCCGACCTCGGTGGCGAGCGACTGGGCACCGTATCACCATGGACACTGGACCTGGATCGAGCCGTGGGGCTGGACCTGGGTCGACGATGCACCTTGGGGGTTCGCGCCTTTTCACTACGGTCGCTGGGCCTATGCGCGCCAGCGGTGGTGCTGGGTGCCCGGCCCGGTCCGTGCGCGACCTGTCTACGCGCCGGCGCTGGTCGCCTTTGTCGGCGGCAATAATTTCCGGATTTCGGTTGGCGCCGGCGAGCCGTCGCGCGGCGTTGCATGGTTCCCGCTTGCGCCCGGCGAAGTTTATCGGCCCGCCTACCGCGTCAGCCGCGACTACTTTACCAACGTCAACGTCAGCAACACCAACGTCAGCAATACCTACGTCACGAATGTCTACAACAGGCCCGACGCGGCCAACAG
>VBDA01000039.1:0-273 GCA_005883655.1 Betaproteobacteria bacterium
CAGGAGCCGCCAAGCAAAGAGTCGCTCGCGGCCAAGGCCGCCGAAGAGGAACGCCAGCGAGAGAAGGCCAAGGCGGATGCTGAACAGGCGCGCAAGGACCGGATACTCCTCGATTCATATACCACCGAGGCGGAGATCGATCTCGCGCGCAACCGCGCCAGCCATGCGCTCGAGCAACAGATGGAAATCGCCCGCAGCTACATCGCCTCGCTGGCCAAGCGTCAGGCGGAGCTGCAAAAGCGCAAGGCCGAGCTGGGCGCCAAGGGCCTGCCG
>VBDA01000039.1:313-11519 GCA_005883655.1 Betaproteobacteria bacterium
GAAAAAGCAGGATCTCGATCGCGTCGTCGCGCGCTACGCGGCCGACCAGCGTCGCTGGCAGGAGATCAGCGAAAAGCAGCGCCTGGCCCGTCCATCCGCGGCCAGCGCAGCGCCCGCGAAATAAAGCACGGGCAAACGGTACTAAAGTCGCGGATCGCGGCGGCGGATCGTAGCCGAGCTTCGCCAGTAGCGAAGCATGAGGAAGCCGCCGATCATGCCACCCAGGTGAGCGAAATGCGCCACTCCCGCCTGTGTGCCTGTGACCCCCAGATACAACTCGATGACCGCATAGACGACAACGAACACGCGTGCCGGCATCGGGATTGGCGGAAACAGCAGCACAACCCGGCTGTGTGGGAAGTAAATGGCGTATGCGAGCAGCAAACCAAACACACCGCCCGATGCGCCCACGGTCGGATAAATCCCGCCCATCATCGCTGAGACGATCAACTGCGATACCGCGGCTGAGACAACGCAGACGAGGTAGTAGATCAAATACCGGCGCGCACCGAAGACCTGCTCGATGGCGCCGCCGAACATGTACAGCGCAAACATGTTGAATGCGAGGTGAACGAGGCCGCCGTGCAGGAAGGCGTAGGTCAGCAACTGCCACGGGCCAAAACCCGCCCCAACGCCGCTGGCGGAGGCGGCCAGCGGCCACAGGGCAAGGGGGACGACGATGCCGGGCGCGACGCCCTGGAGCAGGAAGACGGCAACGTTGGCGACGATCAGCGCGGTGGTGACGGGAGGCATGGCTCGCAGATGGGGCCGCAATACGCGCCGGTCAATGGCGAATGCTGCGATTGTGCCCCGGTCACGGACTTATTTGCGCACTATCTACCGCCGCCAGTTATGATGCTGGCATAATTGCGCTTTCAGGAGAAACTCGGATGGTTTTTCCCCGGGCTTGGCTTTTCGTCGGCGCGTTGACCGCCGCCATTACGACCCACGGCTGGGGATCGCCGACGCTGATAGGCTGTCCGCTGTTTCCGAGCACCAACGTCTGGAACACGGCGATCGACACCCTGCCGGTGGACCCCAACTCGAACGCCTACGTGGCGACCATCGGCGCGGCGAAGCCGGTGCATCCCGATTTTGGAACCGTCTATAACGGCGCCCCCAACGGCATTGCGTTCGTTGCTGTCGGCGGTTCGCAGGCCAAGGTACCGGTCAGCTTCAGCTACGCCGGAGAAAGTGATCCAGGACCCTATCCCATCCCATCCGACGTGCCGATCGAGGGCGGACCTCAGGCCAGCGGCGACCGGCATGTGCTGGTGCTGGACTGCACGGCCGGGAAGCTCTACGAGCTCTTTGCTGCGTATCCCAACACCGACGGCAGTTGGTCCGCCGGGTCAGGCGCGGTGTTCGACGTGCGCGGCAATTCGCTGCGCCCTTCGAGTTGGACCTCGGCCGACGCCGCGGGCCTGCCTATCCTCGCGGGCTTGGTGCGCTATGACCAAGTCAACGCGGGCGAAATCGCGCATGCCTTGCGCTTCACGGCGCCACAAACCCGCAATACGTTCATCTGGCCGGCGCGCCATCAGGCATCGAGCCTTAGTGGGACACAGTACCCGCCCATGGGCCAGCGCTTTCGCCTCAAGGCCAGTGTCGACACCTCGCGCTTCGGGCCGAACGTGCAGATCATTCTGCGTGCGCTCAAGAAATACGGCATGTTTCTGGCGGACAACGGCAGCAGCTGGTTCTTGAGCGGCGCGCCCGACCCGCGCTGGAACGACGACGAGCTGCATCAGCTCTCGCTCCTGCACGGCAGCGATTTCGAGGCGGTCGACGAGTCTTCGTTGATGATCGATCCCAACTCCGCCGAGGCGCGGCCGCCTACGCCCACGCAGCCTCGGGCGGCGGAGGTATCGGTCATCGAATACTTTCGTGCGTCAGTCGGACACTATTTCATGACCGCCGACAGCGCCGAAACCGATGCCCTCGACAACGGTGTTTTTCCAGGATGGACGCGAACCGGACAGACCTTCAATGCCTATCCGCCGTCCGACGCGAGCCATTCGCCGGTGTGCCGGTTCTACGGCCGGCCCGAGGCCGGCCTGGACTCGCATTTCTACTCCGCGTCGATGGCGGAATGCCAGGCGGTGATTACACGCTTCTCCAACGCGTGGACCTACGAATCGGGAGACGTGTTCACCGTCGATGCGCCTGATCCGGCCGATGGGACATGCCCGTCGGCCGCGCTTCCGATCTATCGCCTGTACAACAACCGCGCCGACACGAACCACCGCTACACGACCTCGCTGGCGGTTCGCGCACAGATGATGAACGCCGGCTGGATCGCCGAAGGCTACGGCGCGCTTGCAGTCGCGATGTGTGCGGCCACGCAGTGAGCGGATCGACCTTGCGCATAGCGTATTACCCGCGCCACTGACTTAGCGTCAACAGGCCCTAGTAAGTAATGACCGTCCGGATCGACTCGCCGCTGTGCATGAAGTCGAAAGCCTCGTTGATGCGCTGTAGCGGAAGTACATGCGTGATCAGGTCATCGATGTTTATTTTTCCTTCCATGTACCAATCGACGATCTTCGGCACGTCGGTGCGACCCCGGGCGCCTCCGAACGCCGTCCCCTTCCATACCCTGCCGGTCACGAGCTGGAACGGCCGCGTGCGGATTTCCTGTCCGGCTCCTGCCACGCCGATGATCACAGACACTCCCCAGCCGCGATGGCAGCACTCCAGCGCCTGGCGCATGACGTCGACGTTGCCGATGCATTCGAAGCTGTAGTCCGCGCCGCCGCCGGTGAGGTCGATCAGCGCTGCCACAAGCTCGCCGCCGACTGCAGTCGGATTGACGAAGTGCGTCATCCCGAACTTGCGGCCAAGCGCTTCGCGCGCGGGATTGAGGTCGACACCGACGATCATGTTCGCACCAGCCAGGCGCGCTCCCTGAACTACGTTCAGTCCGATGCCACCCAAGCCAAAGACGACGACGTTGGCGCCGGGTTCGACCTTGGCGGTATTGATGACCGCGCCGATGCCGGTGGTGACACCACAGCCGATATAGCAAACCTTGTCGAACGGCGCATCGGGCCGGATCTTGGCGATGGCGATCTCCGGCAAAACCGTGAAGTTGGCGAACGTCGAACAGCCCATGTAGTGATGTATCGGCTTGCCGTGGAGCGAAAAGCGACTGCTGCCGTCGGGCATCAGACCCTTGCCCTGCGTGGCCCGGATCGCCGTGCACAAATTGGTCTTGCGCGACAGACACGCTTTGCATTGCCGGCACTCGGGGATATAGAGCGGAATGACATGATCACCGGTGGCGACGCTGGTCACGCCGGTGCCGACGTCGACCACGACCCCGGCACCTTCATGGCCTAGTATCGCGGGAAACAAACCCTCCGGATCGGCTCCCGATCGCGTGAACTCGTCGGTGTGACACACGCCTGTGGCCTTGATTTCGACCAGCACTTCGCCGGCTCTCGGGCCGTCGAGCTGCACTGTTTCCATCGTCAAAGGCGCGCCTGCCTGATGCGCGACGGCAGCACGAACATTCATCGTTTACCTCGACTCGACGCTTCTCGCGCCGTCGGGAGCGAGTCTACGTCACCCGCATCGGCATTCAAACCTCGCCAGCTTCGCAGCCGTTTGCGCTCCCGAGCGCGCAATGCGATTGGCGCGCAGCGCCTGCGGACTGCTAGACTTGGCGGCGCGAACCTATAAACATGCGCCAACACCACGCCGCGACGCCTGTCCGCACCCATCGACCCGACCAGGACAACAGGGATCGCCCGCTGGGACTCAAACGCTTTTCCATCATCCTGGTGTCGGTCGCCGTTACCGTCGCCGTCGGACTGTTCATTCTCAATATCTCGCCCGGGGAGCAGAGAATCACCGAGCGTATCGAGCATCATTACGGCGTCGCCGACCCGCAATTTCAACGCTCGATGGGCGTGTTGCTGGGACCTCCCCTTGTCGACGGTAACCGCGTCGACACGCTGCAGAATGGCAAGCAGATTTTTCCCTCGATGCTGGCCGCTATCCACTCCGCAAAAAAGAGCGTCACTTTCGAGACCTATATCTATTGGTCCGGGACGGTGGGCAAGAAATTCGCGACTGCGCTCGCCGAGCGCGCCAAGAGCGGCGTGCACGTGCACCTGCTGCTGGACTGGGTCGGCAGCAACAAAATGGACCAGAACCTGCTCGACCTGATGGGCACCGCCGGTGTCGAGATCGAGAAATATCATCCGCCGAAGTGGTACACCTTAAGCAAGCTCAACAATCGGACTCACCGCAAGCTGCTGGTCGTCGACGGGAAAATTGGATTTACCGGTGGCGTGGGAATCGCCGACGAATGGGATGGCAACGCGCAGGACCCCGACCACTGGCGCGACACGCACTTTCGTGTCGAAGGACCCGCGGTCGCCCAGATGCAGGCCGCATTCACCGATAACTGGGTCAAGGTGACCGGGACAATTCTCGATGGGCCGGATTATTTTCCTGCTGAACCGTCGGTCGGCAACGACGTCGGTCAGATGTTCAAAAGCTCGCGCGAAGGCGGCTCCGAGAGTATGCACCTGATGTATTTGCTGTCGACAGTCTCGGCGACGCGCAGCATCGACCTTGCTATGGCCTATTTCGTCCCCGACGAGCTCAGCGAGATGGCGTTGGTCGACGCGATGAAGCGCGGCGTCAAGCTGAGGATGATCCTGCCCGGCCCGTATACCGACACTGAAGTCCTGCGGCAGGCTTCACACGCCAAATGGGGACGCCTGCTTCAGGCCGGGGCAGAAATCTACGAATTCCAGCCGACGATGTTCCATTGCAAGGTGATGGTCGTCGATGGATTATGGTCGAGCGTGGGTTCGACCAACTTCGACAACCGCTCTTTTCGCTTGAACGACGAAGCCAATCTCAACATCTTCAGCAGCGAATTCGCCGCGCGCCAGACTGCCATTTTCAACGAGGATTTGAAGCGATCGCGGCGGGTGACTTACGAGGAATGGCAGAACCGGCCGTGGACGGAGAAGATCTCGGAGCGCGCCGAGGCCATGCTCAATTCCCAGCTCTGAGTTGCGGGGCGCCTTTCGAAAGAGGCGATCCGCTAGGGGATCAATGTCCGCGAAACGCCTTGGAGTCGAGCCACAAGCAGGCAGCTTCCTTGAGGGCGACGCCGGCCCATTCGAAACCCGGTGCATGCGGATTCAGGTTGTGGGCGTGATTGACGATCAATCCGTATGCGTGCCTGATCTCGTCGGCGCTGCGCCGCGGATTCGCAATCGCCGCCCGAAACTCCCGTACTTCCGACACCAAGCTGGTCGGCGTGACCACCTGTCCAAGGTCTTGCCTGTTCATTGCGGTCCTTTCGCTGCTCCGGACGTGATGAAGTCGGTCGATGCCGACGCTGCCGGTACAGGTTGATCCTCGCGCCCAGGCTTACGCAAGGACCGTACCAAGCCGCGTGCCAAGGGGCGTCATGGCAGGGCTTTCGGCCAAACCCTGGCGACGGAAACCGATCGCCAACGCCGTGGCAGGAAGCCGGGACGACGCGCAGAGTCAGTAAGGTGACGCGCTTCGTCGGGCGGTGGGCCGGACCTTTATGGAGGCTTCGACGTCGCTGTGACGTCGGCACATTTGAGCGTGCGGGTCCAGTAGTCGCTGCCGTGGCCATAGAACGCGCCCAGCCTCGATTCGACGGCGAATCCGGCACGTCCCGCGGCGCGCATATCCTGCAATCCGGCGCAATTGGCGTTCAGCTCGTCGGTGGTGGGCACGCGCGCATGCGCGCATTCATGGAAAAAGAGGTAGTCGTGCACCTCGGGCGGAAGCGTCTTGAGTCTTTCTGCGTTCCAGATGATCAGAAAACCGGAGGAAATGCGCACTGTCTTTCCGGTGAAATAGAGCCCGGCTTGGCTTGGCTCCGCGTCGACCTCTTTCACGATCTTGCCGTCCGCGACGCAACTTGCGGACGCGCCGTCGGCAAAAGTGAACGCGTCGGCGCCGACGGACGCGACCAGAGAGAGGATGACGCATGCGACCCTGGAATCCATTTTGCATCGTCGTGATTTGCGACGCATCGATAATCCGATCAGGACAAATCGGCAGCATGGACCCGGCATACGGTCGCTGCGTTCCCAGCCCGCGGCGAATTCAAAGGCGCGTATCCGTTCGCGCCTCAGCGGGCTGGCTGAGAATCTCCAGCCTTACGCGGGCGACACCGACGCGTATACCAAGCGCCGCGGCGGCCCGTGACGAAAGATCGACGATTCTGCCCTGAACATGCGGACCGCGATCATTGACTCGCACCCGCACCGACCTGCCGTTGTCGAGGTTGGTGACTCTGATCTCGGCGCCCAGCGGCAAGGTCCGGTGTGCCGCAGTCAGCGCGCTGCTGTCGTAGCGCTCGCCGCTTGCGGTTTTTTTCCCGTTGAGCTGCTCGCTGTATACCGATGCCAAGCCCTTCTGCGCTGGCGGCGACGGCGCTGCGCTGGGAACGCGAGCGATCCCACCGCTGGCGAGAAAAGCAGCGAGTCCGATCGATATGCCGCGCGCCATCACCCCATGGCTGACCCTCATGATCGACGCTCTCATTATTGACCTTCGATTGCAAGGGCGTGCCCGAGCTTCGCACCGCCAACGTCGGCCGCCGTCCTACAGCGAATGTTATGCTGCTCCGATTCCGCCGGTCGGTGCGCCGTGCCACACTGGAATGCGGCGATCCATTCGAGGTGCCGACGTCCATAGGAGACGCACATGGAACCAACAATGCCGGCGAATCCGGCGACTCTGAGAGGAAAAACAATCGCGATTCTCGCCACCGACGGCTTCGAGCAGTCCGAGCTCATAGAGCCTCGGAAGGCCCTCGATCAAGCCGGGGCCAAGACGGTCGTCATCTCGCCCAAGCCGGGTTCGATCCGCGGCTGGAAGAGCAAAGATTGGGGCGACGAAGTCGCGGTCGATTTGACCGTCAACGACGCTGACCCCGACGACTTCGACGCGCTGATGCTGCCCGGAGGGGTCATGAATCCCGACCAGCTCCGGACCAACCCGAAAGCGGTGTCGTTCGTACGCTCCTTCTTCGACAACGAAAAGCCTGTCGCCGCAATTTGTCACGCGCCGATCATGCTGATCGAAGCGAACGTGCTGCATGATCGCCATGTCACGTCGTGGCCGTCTTTGCAGACCGATATCCGTAACGCCGGCGGCCGCTGGAGCGACCAGGAAGTGGTCGTCGACCGCGGCCTTGTCACCAGTCGCAAGCCGGATGACATTCCGGCGTTCAACCGCAAAATGATCGAGGAAATTGCCGAAGGCGCCGCCAGCGCCCGAACAGACAGAAGCACCGTCGAATCTTGACGCTCATGCGTCCAAACCCTGGGCCCGGTTCGTATTGCTCGTGCGCGTCGTGACATGACAAGGGCCATCACCTCGGGAAGCTCCGCGACGGAGCAGCGCCGATTAGGTGAAAGGTCGACGTACATCCTGAAAAACCCGGGCGGGTTCGTGCTTTGCGTGCTCAAGGCCTTTCGCAAGAACCAGGGTCTGCTGCTCGCCGGCGCCGTCGCCTACTACACTCTGCTGTCGCTGATCCCGTTGTTGATCCTGATGTTGATCGGGCTCTCGCACGTGATCGATCAGGCGCGGCTTCTGGCGACAATGACCGAATATCTCGATTTTATCGTCCCTGGACAATCGAGCGCCCTGGTCGGCGAGTTGCGGGCGTTCCTTGAACACGGCCAGACGATCGGAGTCGTGCTGCTGGTGACGATGGTTTTTTTCAGCGCGCTCGCATTCACCGTGCTGGAAAACGCGATGTCGGTTATTTTCTATCATCGCGTCGCTGTCCGCCGGCGGCGCTTTGTCGTGTCGGCGCTCCTGCCATACGTCTTCATCGTTTTTCTGGGACTGGGGTTGCTGGTCGTAACCGTCGTCGCCGGCAAGCTGGTCACGCTGGCGACGCACAACATTACCGTCTTCGGCGTTCCGCATTCTCTGAGTGATCTGTCGGACTACCTTTTGTATCTGCTCGGCGTTGCCGGCGAGATTCTGATACTGACCGCGATTTATCTGGTCATGCCGGTCGGACGCCTGTCGCTGCGACACGCGCTGATCGGCGGCGTCACCGCCGGACTGCTGTGGGAACTGACGCGACATTTGCTGGGCTGGTATTACGGGACCATGTCGCAGGTGCGCGTCGTCTATGGATCGCTGACGACGGCAATCCTGGCGCTGCTTTCGGTCGAGATCGGGGCCATTCTTCTGCTGCTCGGCGCGCAGGTCATCGCCGAATACGAAAGGATCGGCCGCGAGCCCGCGGCTGCCCCGCAGAAGGGATTGACCACCGCAGGGCGGACTGCGCCGAGCGGACGTAGCACTTGATTGCGGTGAAACGGCTCGCAAGCTCGGTCTTGCTTGCGGTCCTCTGCGGTTGCATCACCTTGACGGTGGAGCCGCGTGCCGTCGTCTCCGGTCCGGGCGGCGCCACGCGCGTCACGACGCTCAAGTGCGAGGCGGTCGACCGTCTCCTCCAAGCGGCGGGCGAAGGTGAGGCGGCCGGCGCCCTGGATCGCCGCCCCTTTCGCTTGCTGGTCTGGAACATTCACAAGCAGGGTGATTCCGGCTGGGAACGCGATCTGTCGGGATTCGCCGCGGCGAGTGACGTGCTGCTGTTGCAGGAGACCGTATTGCAGCCGCCGTTGCGAAAGATTCTGGAGGATTCAGGACTGCGCTGGGTGATGGCGAGCTCATTCCTGCTCGGCGCCGACGACAACGGGGTGCTGACCGCGAGCCGCATCGCGCCGATCGCGAGTTGCACGCAGCGCGCGGTCGAGCCGCTGATTCGCTTCCCCAAATCGGCGGTGATCAGCTGGCTGCCGATTACCGACACCCGGACCGACACCCGAACCGACGCGCGGACCGGCTCGACGGAGACGCTCGCGATCGCGAATGTTCACTCGATTAACTTCGAGCTTGCTCCTGATGTGTATCGCGCTCAGCTCGAGGCGCTGGCCGATGCGCTTGCCGGTCACCGCGGACCGATCATATTCGCCGGCGATTTCAACACCTGGAACGATGCGCGTGACGCGGTCATGGGGGAGATCGCGGCACGGCTGGGGTTGAGCGAGCTGAATCTGCGCGTCGATCAGCGGGCTGTCTTCTTTGGCAGGCATCTGGACCATATCTTTATTCGCGGGCTGCAGCTGATCGACGTCGGCGCCATTCCGGTCACTTCGTCGGATCACAACCCGCTGGCGGCGACGTTGCGGATTCCCTAGCGGTGGCCGCCGAAAGCCGACGCGGTCAAGCGAGCGCCCGTACCCGGCACCAACCGCAACGTATAGTATAAGACTATTGTTACTATAACATAAATACACTTGAACTATCGACTCGTTGCCACGATCATACGGTCATCGCTATCGATCTTAACCAGGAGATCACCGTGTCGGAACATAGCCTCGCCAATCGTGAAGGACAACGCGTCCCTGAAGTCAGCTTCCGTATTCGCCGCAACGGCGAATGGACAACCGTGACCAGCGACGACATTTTCGCGGGCAAGAATGTCGTTGTCTTTTCGCTTCCGGGCGCGTTCACCCCGACCTGTTCGTCCACGCATTTGCCGCGATTCAACGAGCTCGCGCCGGCGTTCAAGGCACAGGGCATCGACTCCATCGTCTGCATCTCGGTCAACGACCCGTTCGTCATGGACGAATGGGGGCGCGATCAGGAGGCTCAGAACATATTTCTGCTGCCCGACGGCAATGGGAAATTTACCGAGCAGATGGGCTTGCTGGTCGACAAATCCGACTTGAACTTCGGCAAGCGCTCCTGGCGTTACTCGATGCTGGTTCGTGACAAGGTGATCCAAAAGATGTTCATCGAGCCCGATGAGGCGGGCGACCCGTTCAAGGTCTCGGATGCCGACACCATGCTTGGGTACCTGAATCCGAACGCGACCAAGCCCGATCAGGTGGCCATTCTCACCCGCGACGGCTGCTCGTTCTGCGCCAGAGCCAAGCACCTGCTCGCCGACGCGGGGTATGATTTTGCCGAAGTACCGCTACGGCATACGATACGCACCAAGGCCCTGGGGGCGATAGCATCCGCGGCGACGGTTCCGCAGGTATTCATCAACGGTCGCCTGATAGGTGGATTGGAAGATCTGACCGCGTTCCTGAAGAAGGCAGCCTAGAGCCAAGTAAGAACGCGTGGCGGCGCGCGACCAAGCCCAACGCTTACAAGTCGCAAAGCCGACGCGAAAAAGGCATGGCAGGCACCCAAACGACCATCGAGACCGACGTCGCCGTCATCGGCGCGGGCACCGCCGGCCTGGCTGCGTATCGCGCCGCCAAGGCCGCGGGGAGGCGCGCGCTGCTGATCGAAGGCGGCGAGCACGGTACGACCTGCGCGAGAGTGGGTTGCATGCCGAGCAAGCTGTTGATCGCACCTGCCGAAGCCGCGCATGCCGTCGGGCGGTTTGCTGCGTTCGGGATGCAGCCCGTTGCCGTCAAGGTCGATCGCCGGGCGGTGATGGAACGCGTCAGAGTCGAGCGCGACCGGTTCGTAGCATTCGTGACCGACGACGTCGATGCCCTCCCCGATGGCGACAAGCTCAGCGGCTGCGCCACATTCGTCGATGACAGGACGTTGTCGATCGACGATCGCATACTGGTGAAAGCGGCGAGCATCGTCATTGCCACCGGTTCCTCGCCTGTCTTTCCCGTCGCCTGGCGGGCCCTCGGCGACCGGCTCGCGACCAACGAAGACGTCTTCGAATGGCATGAGCTCCCGGAAAGCGTCGCCGTGTTCGGCCCCGGAGTGGTCGGCCTCGAGCTCGGCCAGGCACTGCATCGTCTGGGCGTAAGGGTGAAGGTGTTCGGCCGAGGCGGCGGCGTCGGCCCGTTGTCGAATCCCGCGCTGATCGATCACGCGCGCAAGGTGTTCGACCAGGAGTTCTACCTCGATACTAACGCCCACGCCGAGGTGGCCCGCGACGGCGACGAGGTGGTCGTCAGCTATCGGGCACTGGACGGCAGCACGCGCACCGAGCGATTTGCGTACCTGGTCGCGGCCACCGGCCGTTCGCCCAATGTCGACAAGCTCGGATTGGAAAACACTACGCTGGCACTCGATGCCCGCGGCGTGCCGCTTTACGACCGCACGACTCTGCAATGCGGTGGCTCGTCCATCTTTGTCGCCGGAGACGCGAGCAACGATTCGCCGGTGCTGCATGAGGCCTCGGATGAGG
>VBDA01000232.1 GCA_005883655.1 Betaproteobacteria bacterium
TGGAGCGCGCGAGCGAGTAGGGCGCGGCGAGTTTACCCCCACATGCCGAGCTTCCGGCGCTTGCGACTATGGTTCCAGACCGACGAGAGCGCCCTTGCCGAAAGCGATCGCGCTCGGCTCGCTTCAACCTTGGAGCAATGCACCACGCTGAAAACCATCTATGCCATGGGTCGCGACCTGGCCGCGCTGTGGGAACGCTCCACCGAGTCGCGCGAGGAGCTTCTGGCGCGTCTTCAGGATTGGTGCCATCGCGCGGAGGCGAGCAATATCGTCGCCTTGCAGAGCTTTTCACGGCGCCTGCGAAGCTACGCGTAACCTGATGCACGCGGACGTTGGATGCCGGACCCGAATCCAAGCTCGCCCTGCGTTAGGAGCCTGCTCGGTCAGTCTCTTCGTCAGCGGTCGCCACCGCATTCACTAGCAACAAGCGGTCGTTTCATTCCCAATCAGGTTTGCAGCCGAAATAGGCGTGGACCTGCTTCGCCCAGCGCGGGTCGGTCATTCGCGGCCAAGAGTTCCCATCGAGACCGGGCGCGTCGATAAGTCGCTCAAGGTCAATATTGACAACGCAGCGCTGGTAGACACGATCGATGGTTATCGCGCTCCAGGGAATCGCAATCATTTTTTGACCCATCCCCAGAAAGCCTCCAACAGCCATGATCGCGTAGGCAACGTGCCCGGAATGGATATCGAGGACGAGCTCCTCGATCTCCCCCAGAAACTTGCCGGCACCGTCGTACACATTGTCGCGGTACAAGTCGGTCGTCGCCAGCAGAACGGCGTCGCGCCTGGGCCCAGGCCGGAGGTCGCGCGTGGACATGCGCAGCGGGGGTAGCCGGTCGAGCGTCTCTCCCAAATGGTCATCACGACTGAGCGAGCTTGAGCTTCCCAATGGCATTCTCCTGGATGTTGAAGCCGTGCGTCGGCACGACCACCGATATGTGGTTTGTAAACCGGCAAGTACCCCAAATTGAATTTATTCCGCCTCCGATACGCCGTCTGTGCGCTAGCGGACACAGGAAGCGATTCTCCCCGTGCAATCAACTGCAAACCACCCCTGGGGCTACCTTCGGCCTTTGTACGAAACTGAACAAAAGAGCTGTGCGACGGTCTAGACTGTTGTCGTGGCGCGGACAAACCGGGCCAGGATCGGGAAAGCGTCGTTCCTTGCTCTAGGACAGGTCGCATGGCTGCATCTGGAAGCCACAGTCCCCATCAGAATCATCTGCTGGACGCCCTGCCGGCCAGCGACTACGAGCGGCTTTCAGCCCATTTGGAGCTGGTACCGATGGGTCTCGGCGAAGTCCTCTATGAATCCGGGGTCCAGTTGCGGTATGTCTATTTCCCGACCACTTCCATCCTTTCGCTGCTCTACGTCATGGAGGATGGCGCATCCGCTGAAATCGCTATCGTAGGTAACGAGGGTATCCTCGGCATTTCCCTGTTCATGGGCGGCGAGACCACGCCCAGCCGCGCGGTGGTGCAGAGCGCGGGGCACGCTTTCCGGCTCAGCGCCGAATTGCTTAAGGATGAGTTCGGGCGTTTCGGGCCGACGATGCATCTTCTGCTGCGATACACCCAGGCGCTGATCACCCAGATGGCGCAGACGGCGGTATGCAATCGGCACCATTCGGTCGACCAGCAATTGTGCCGGTGGCTGTTGCTGAGCCTGGACCGTTTGTCATCTAACGAACTCTCCATGACACAGGAATTGATCGCCAACATGCTGGGCGTGCGCCGCGAAGGCGTCACCGAGGCTGCCGGGAAGTTGCAGGACGCCGGATTGATCAGTTACAAGCGAGGCAGGATTACCGTACTCGATCGCCCGGGTGTGGAGGCGCGGTCCTGTGAGTGCTACCAGGTAGTCAAGACGGAGTTCGATCGTCTCCTGCCCTACGTCGCAACGTAGCTCTCCGAATCTCGTTTTGTTTGCGCCGTGATCCGCCGCGCTGAGTAATTGTGCGCGAAGCATCGGCAGAACACCTCAAGCGAATTTCTCCATGCCTGTCATACATCTGAAACAAGCGACCAAAACGCCGGAAACCGAAACGGGCAATGCGCGAAAGGTCGCGGCGGAAATGCTCGCCGAGATCGAGCGCGGTCGCGAACAGGCGGTGCGCGATTACGCCGCGAACCTCGATCAGTGGACTGGCGACATCGTCGTGACCGACGAGGAGGTCGAGCGTCGTATCCGTGACATCGCTCCCGGCGTGAGGCGCGATATCGAATTCGCCACTGACCGCGTGCGACGCTTCGCGCAGGCGCAGCGCGAGTCGATTCGCGAATTCTCGATGGAGGTAGATCCGGGCCTGGTGGCCGGCCAGCGCCTGATTCCGGTCAACGTCGCTGGCTGTTACGTGCCAACGGGCCGTTATGCTCACATCGCTTCCGCTTACATGGGAATCGCCACCGCCAAGGCCGCGGGCGTCCCGTTCGTCATCGCCTGCTCGACTCCCTATCTTGGCCAAGGCATCCATCCGCTGGTGCTCTACGCGATGAGAGTCGCCGGTGCCGACGCAATCCTGACCCTTGGTGGCGTACAGGCAGTTGCGAGCCTCGCCTACGGACTATTCACCGGCAAGCCGGCCGATATCATCGTCGGTCCGGGCAACAAGTACGTCGCCGAAGCCAAGCGCATGCTCTTCGGCAAGGTCGGCATCGATGTCTTCGCGGGGCCGTCGGAGGTCGCGGTCATCGCCGACGACACGGCCGATCCTCATATCGTCGCCACCGACCTGGTCGGTCAGGCCGAGCATGGCCATGAATCTCCGGCGTGGCTGATGACGACGTCGCGTTCCGTCGCCGAGCAAGTGATGCGGCGGGTACCTCAGTTAATCGACGACTTGCCTCCTACCGCCCGGGATGCCGCCGGCGCTGCCTGGCGGGACTACGGCGAGGTCGTGCTCGGTGATACGCGCGAGGAGCTTGCGCAGGTATCCGACCGCTACGCACCCGAGCATCTCGAAGTTCATGCCCGCGATCTCGACTGGTGGTTGGCCCG
>VBDA01000233.1 GCA_005883655.1 Betaproteobacteria bacterium
TTTGTATGGCGTGAATGGAACGGCGCCTTCGGTCTTCCCCCCGGTTGTTGTCGCGAAACAGGGCCAGACACTGAAGGTTCGCTTGATTAATGATCTGCAGTCGGTCCCTTCCAGCGCATCACAGGAACACCCGGAAGTGCCGTTCACCAATCTGCACTCACACGGCGTGCTCGTGCCAACGGCTGCTGCCACCGACCCTTGTGCGACCCACGGCGATAACATCTTCGTCGCCTCGAACGGTCCGTCTACGGGGGAACCTTGCAAACCCCTGCCGGCGGACTCCCAGCACTCCGGGCCGGAGCATGGCCCTGCCGTGCTCGGGCAATTGCAGTACCGATACCCGCTGCCACACGATCATCCGACAGGGCTTTTCTGGATGCATCCGCACCGGCACGGCTCGAGCCAGACCCAGGTCGGCGGCGGCATGTCGATGCTTCTTTATGTGGATCCATCACAAGGGCAGACTCGCGTACAACGACGGTTCGATGTGAAATGGCTGATGCTGAAGGACGTGCACCTGCTGCCACCGGATCCCCCCAGCGGCGTAGCAACACGAAATATCAAATATGAATCGGACTTTTGTGGGCGCCTCGCCGCCCTCTCGGAAGAGGAGTGGCGGCTGCGCCGCGGAACTTGCAATCCCAAAGACACCGACGACCGGACGCCGTCAACAGGAACGTGGGCTTTCCCGGTTAGCGGTGTGGTTTACCCGACTATTACGCTACGTTCTGGAAAGCCGCAGATCTGGCGGATAACAAATGCGAGCGCAGACGCGAGTTATCGCCTCCAGCTGGTGGTTACGAGCGGTTCTGCAGCCTCGCCGAGACCACTCAGGATGCGCGTTCTCGCCCTTGACGGCGGCACGCTCGATCAAGATGCAGCCCAACACTCAGGCTTCGATGAGCTCGTACTCATGCCCAGCGCGCGCGCCGAACTGCTTATCGATCCTTGCGAGCTCGAGGCGGGCACCATTGTGCGCTCCCACTGCGTCCTGCCCAAGTCGGACGTGATTGCCGAGCTTCGAACACTCGGACTCGACACGGGTGATCAGGAGCGGGATGCAGGTGATCATTGGCCAGCGATTGCCCTTGCACGCGTCGTGTTGAAGGGAGACCGGACGCAGCGCGCACGGAGCATGTCACCGATTCGGGCTCGAGCACTTCAGCCCGATCGACCGTATAGTCCAACGCCAACGGACGAGTCAGAACAAAACACCATATCGCAGTCGCCTCGCACAGAGACGCGGCTTCACACTATGCAACCTGGTCACGAAGCCCAGTCGGCCACCACTTGCTCACCCGTTCCTCTGCCAGCCGGACACGTACGGGTCATTCGATTTGGCAACGGTCTGTCCAAGACCTATTGGACACACTTCGGCCTGCTTGCGACAAGTTCGAGGCTGGAACTGGGAGAAAACAGTGTGAAGCTTCCGGATATCGACAAGGACGGCATACCAAAGGCAGGTGACTACCCCTCTTTCGGCGCGCCGGATAATCCGTCCAATCTCTGCATCCGCTATGGCTCGGTCGAACGCTGGGTACTCGTTAACGACACCGATGAGTGCCACAACTTTCACATTCATCAAGCGCATTTTCGGGTCAGCGGAATCGCGCTCGTCGAAGGTGAGAAGGCGAACGCATGTCTCGGGGACCGCAAAGCGGCAAAGCAGTTCAAGACGCTGCACGATAATTATCCATTGCCCCCCGGTTCGCGCGTCGTCGTGGACATCCCGTTCACACGACCGCAACAGATCGGCAAATTCGTCTATCACTGCCACATACTCGGGCACGAGGATAAAGGGATGATGGCAACGGTAGAGGTCGTGCTGTGACCTTATGGATCGAGGCATGCATTCGAATCTGCCTACGATCAATGTGGTTGAGCGCTCACGGTGGCCCTCACTGTTGTCAGCTGCCGGCTGATCCGCCTCACCGTGGCATCCCCCGGCTCCGGGCTCACCGTGAAGCCCATTGAACGGACGAGCCCGAGCATGGCCACATTGGTCGCCAGAACAGTGCCCAGTGCTTCGCGTATCCCTGCGCTCTCGGCGTGCTCGAGCAGCGTCTCGAGCAGCCGGCGGCCGAGCCCCTGTCCCTGCCATGCGTCGGCGAGCACGAGCGCTACCTCTGCGCTGGACTTCACTGCGTCGACGACATAGCGGCCGACCCCGACGAATTGCTCGACACCGTCACTCATCGTGGTTACGGCGAAAGCCATGTGGCGGTGATAGTCGATGTGGGTCATGGAATCGATCCACTCCGGCGTTACCTTGGTGCCGCCGCTCAACATCCGCTGGTACCGCGATTCTCGTGAAAGGGCACGGACGAATGTTTCCTCGAGCTCGCCATCGTCGTGACGGACCGGGCGCACGAAGAGCGATTCGCCCGAAGCCAGTGTCCAGGTTCGCGACAGGTGCGCCGGATAGCTGTGTAGCCAGGCTGGCGATCTATCCGGCAGGCGAGCAAGCGCGTAGCGGTCAGGTGTCATGGCAAGCACTCCCCAGGTCGAGTCTTTTCAAGGTAACGGGCCTTGACATAGGCGTATATGCGTGTAATATGAGCGCATATACGCATATTGTCAAGTGCCCTGAGGAAACGCAA
>VBDA01000234.1:0-406 GCA_005883655.1 Betaproteobacteria bacterium
GCCAAGACCAACCATCAGCTCTACGCGCAGCTACTCAAGAAGCAGGAGCTCGTTGCGCGGGCGCGTCGCGACGTCCAGCTCAAATCGTGGCTCGACGTTTGGCTGTACATCCACGTGCCGCTGTCGATTGCGCTGCTGGTCACCTTGATCGTCCATATCGTCTCGGTATTTTTCTACTGGTAGCCGATGCGCATTCTGGTGATCAGCGTCACCCGCAACCGCAAGGGACAGCCAGTCCGCGCGGAGCGCATCGTCGACGGCGAAATGATTCGGCTCGGCCGCGGCACGCAATGCGAGATCCATTTACCGGACCCGCGAGTGGCGCTTTTTCACGCGGCGATTTATCGTCAGGGCGACAGCATTTTCATTCACGCGCCGGAAGCGGAGCTGGCGGTCGATGGCGGGC
>VBDA01000234.1:423-9169 GCA_005883655.1 Betaproteobacteria bacterium
ATTGCGCTCGGTCCTTACGAAATGACCGTCGAGCCGCCTCCTCCCGGATGCGATCTGGCGCTGGCGATCGAGCTGGTGCGTCCGCTGCCCGACGACCTCGCCGCCATCCGGGCCAAGTCGCGCACTTCGCTCGAGGCGACCGCGCTGTCGAAGCGAGGCCCGGCATGGATACTGGCGATCATTCTTGGTCTGGTCTTCCTGGCAGCGCCGGCCATCAATGCGCTGCTTCCTCAGCTTCGGCAGGCAACGGCGAAGCTGCCGGTTACGCCCGACCAATCGTGGAATCCGGGCGAACTTTCCGCCGGCCATCAGGCGTTCGGGCACCAGTGCGGCACCTGCCACGAGACGCCGTTCGTGCACGTCCGCGATCACGTCTGCATCGATTGCCATGTCAAGACTCCCGGCCATGTGCAAACCGTGGCGCTGCAATCGAAGCTCTTCGGCGGAACGCGCTGCGCGAATTGCCACGCCGACCACAAGGGCGCGGACGCCTTGGTACGGCGCGATCCGGATCTGTGCGCGACTTGCCACAGTGATCTCAAGCGCTACCAGGCAGACACGCGCCTGGGCAATGCGACCGACTTCGCCGTGAATCATCCGCCTTTCAAGCTGACGCTCTGGCAAGGGCCTAACCGCGACGACGTTGCGCGTATCTCGCAGACCGACAAAGCGAAACTCGTCGAGCGATCGAATTTGAAATTTCCGCACGATTTGCATCTGAAGACCAGCGTTCGCGGCCCGAAGGGACGCAAGACGCTCGAGTGCCGCAGCTGCCACATTCCTGATGCCAGTGGCAAGGGATTCGAGCCGGTCTCCATGAACAAGGCGTGCCTCGACTGCCATACGCTCGAATTCGAGCCCGCAGTCACGACGCGTCAAGTTCCGCACGGTTCGGTCGACAATGTCATGTTGACCATGCAGGAGTTCTATGCAAACATCGCCTTGAACAATATTCCCGTGGATGTCGTTGATGTTGGCGAGATCCGGCGCGGCCTTCCGAGGCTGGGCAACGGGGTGATCACCGAACAACAACGACAACGCGCGCTGTCCTGGGCGAAATTCAAGGCGCAACAAGTTTCCGCGGACTTATTCGAAGCGCGCGTCTGCATCGTTTGTCACGAGGTCACCAAAGCCGTGATTCAAGGGGAGTCTGGCAAGGAGATCGCCTGGGGAGTTGTTCCGGTCCATGTTGCGTCTACGTGGATGCCGAAGGCCCGCTTCGACCACGTCAAGCACCGCACGAACAAATGCGCTGACTGCCATGCAGTGGAAAAGTCGCATTCGAGCGCCGATATCGCGATGCCCGCCATCGTCGACTGCCGGGCATGTCACGCCGGCAACAAGCCCGCGCCCGGCAAAGTTGTATCTACCTGCATTGCGTGCCACGGATTCCATCTTCCAAACCATCCGCCGTTTGCCGCGCGCGCCAGCGTGACCCCGGACGCGCCGGCCGGCGCGATGCTCGCAGCGACGCAACAGCCGCAATGAGCGCGGCGACATTCCGCGCGTCAGGATTGATTGCTGTTTTTGCCGCCGTGCTTGCAGGATGTGGCGGCGGTGCCGGGGGAGGCACGAGGAACGCACAGATTCCGAGCCCGAACTTTCTCACGGCGGCCGATGTAGCGACGGTGATCGCGCAGGCGGTGGCGGAAGCCAAGCCGCGCAATGCGCCCGCGACCATCGCGGTCGTCGACCGCGTCGGCAACGTGCTGGGAATTTTTGCGATGACCAGTGCGGCTGCCACATTTACGATCAGCAGCGGCACCGGCGCAGTCGGCGGGCTCGAGGGCGTCAACATTCTGCCCTCGGCTGCGGCGGCGGTCGCGAAAGCGGTGACCGGGGCGTACCTTTCCTCCGCGGGAAACGCGTTCTCGACGCGAACTGCAAGCCAGATCGTGCAGTCACATTTCAATCCGCGAGAATCCAATCAGCCGGGCGGGCCGCTGTTTGGCGTGCAGTTCTCATCGTTGGCGTGCTCGGACGTTGTGCAACCCTCGAGCGCCGCCCAACTCGGACCCAAGCCGTCGCCGCTCGGCCTCTCGGCGGATCCGGCGACGGCTTGTACTCGGTCGACCTCAATATCTTCGACACCGACACCGATTCCGACGAATTGATCGCGGTCGCGGGCAGCTTCGGTTTTGCGGCGCCGACCGACGTTCGCGCCGATCACATCACGGTCGACGGCAGGACCCTGCGCTATGTCGACTCGGAGGCGACCGCCAGCAATCCGGCCGCGGCGGCGGTCGCGAAAGCGGTGACCGGCGCGTACCTGTCGTCCGCGGGAAACGCGTTCTCGACGCGAACTGCAAGCCAGATCGTGCAGTCACATTTCAATCCGCGAGAATCCAATCAGCCGGGCGGGCCGCTGTTTGGCGTGCAGTTCTCATCGTTGGCGTGCTCGGACGTTGTGCAACCCTCGAGCGCCGCCCAACTCGGACCCAAGCCGTCGCCGCTCGGCCTCTCGGCGGATCCGGTACGATCGTGGTCGTCGACACCAATGGTGACATTCTCGGGCTCACACGCACGCCCGATGCACCGGTCTTCGGCACCGACGTCGCAGTGCAGAAAGCGCGTACGGCGGCATTTTTCTCCAACGTCAACGCTGCGGCGGTGCTAGCGGCCTTGCCGGCCGCGAGTTATCTGACACCCCCGGCAACATCGTCGATCGCAGGGTACGTCACGGCGATGCGTACCTTCCTCGGCGACCCGACGGCGCTCGCGAACGGCATAGCGTACAGCAATCGATCGGTCGGCAATCTGGCACGACCGTTCTTTCCCGACGGCATCGAGGGCACGGCCAACGGACCCCTGTCGAAGCCGTTCCCTGCACAATGGAGCCCGTTCAATGACGGCTTGCAGCTCGATCTCATATTCAACGTCTTGCGCGCCTCGGTGGGCGCCCCGGTTCCCGGCTTGCCGCCCCCCCTCGATCCCAGCAGCTGCACGGGAGATCCGCGGCTGAAGAACGGCATCCAGATTTTCCCCGGCAGCTTTCCGATCTATCGCGGACCAACGCTGATAGGCGCCGTCGGTGTATCCGGCGACGGCATCGACCAGGACGACATGATCTCCTTTCTCGGGCTCGCCAACGCCGGCAAAGCATTGGGTACCGGAATCGGCAATGCGGTGCCGGCCATCCGAGCGGACACTCTCGTGCCGCAAGGTGAGGGCACCCGCTTGCGCTATGTGAATTGCCCGCAGGCGCCTTTCAACGACAGTACCGAGCAGAATGTCTGCGCCGGCCTGTAGCCGCCGCTGGCTGGCACCGATCGCAGCGCTTGTGCTGTCAGGCAGTCTGTATGCGGTGGCGCAAGTGCCGCAGGTCCCGCAGGCGCAAAAATCTGCTGCGCCCGTCGTCAAACGCGGCGAGGCCGCGCCGCCTCCGCAATCAGTCGACGGCCGCTACGGCATTCAGGTATTGGCTTCCACGGTCAACGTGCACGCCGAAGCGACGTCCGGATCGGCGGTGCTGGCGGAACTGCAACAGGGCGCGCGGTTGGAAGCCGATCAGAGGCGCGGCAATTGGTACCGCATTCATCTCGCCGACGGTCGCAGCGGCTGGATCGACTACGCTGTCGGCAAGAGTAATCCGAACTTTGCGGTCGACGCCGGTACCAGCATAGCGCGAGGGCGCCCCGGCAGCGAGGTTGGCGTGCCGGCGCCGCCCGTGGACGCGCACGCGGACGCAGCCAGCGCTCCCGCGCCCGAGGCGCTGCCCGACGACCGGATCCTGCTGCAGCGGCCCATGGGTAGGCCGCTCGAGGCGATCATCCCCGCCATCGATCCCAGCCAGGTGCCCCCGCCGTCGCCGTTGCTGCCACGGGAAACGGTGCCGGTGCCCGATCGCTGGCGGATTGTCGACCAGCTGGGCATCGTGAACCAACGTGTGTTCGATCCCTACAACCCGAACACGCTCAAAGGCGACCGCCCCGTCTTTGGCGAGGACTGGTTTTTCAATCTTGGCGTGATTTCGGACACGCTCTTCGAGGCGCGCAAGCTGCCGACACCGATCGGCGCCCAATCTTCTCAGGATCCACAAGCGAACGACCAGTTCGGCCGCGGGCGGCAGTCGACCTTCGCGCAAAATCTCATCGTCAGCCTGTCGCTGCTGAAGGGCAGCACGACGTTCAAGCCGCCCGAGCTTGAGTTTCGTTTCGTTCCGGTGTTGAACTACAACGTGAGCAAGGTGGAGGAAGTCCGCGCACTAAGAATCGATCCTCGCAGTGGCACCCGCCGCACGGACCATTTTGCCGCGATCCAGGAAGCGTTCGTCGACTACGAGTACAACATCGCGTCGGAGTATTTCGACTTCGACGACATCCGGGTTGGCATTCAGCCTTTCATTTCGGATTTTCGCGGTTTCCTGTTTCAGGATCAGCCGGTGGGCATTCGCTTCTTCGGCAGCCGCGAAAGCAATCGGTGGCAGTACAACCTGGCGTGGTTTCGCAGGATCGACAAGGACACCAACAGCGGCCTGAACGATATCGGCAAGCCGCTACGCAAGGACGATGTGTTCGTGGCCAATCTCTTTCGCCAGGATTTCCTGGTGCCGGGCTTCACGCTGCAGGGGACTGTGATTCACAACATAAACCGGGAAACCGCCGAGGCGTTCCTCGACAACAACGGTTTTCAGATTCGGCCCGCCATTTTCGGCGACGCCCGGCCGCACAAGTACAACGTGACTTATCTCGGTGCGTCGGGCGACGGCCATTTCGGCCGCTGGAACACCACCGCGTCGCTCTACTATGCTGCCGGCCGCGACGACCGCAATCCGTTCTCGCAGCAGCCGGCGGACATTAGCGCTTTTTACGGCGTGGGTGAGGTGTCGCGCGACTTCGATTGGATCCGTGTGCGCGGCACCGCGCTCTACGCGAGCGGCGACAAGAATCCGTACGACGGCAAGGAAACCGGATTCGACGCCATTCTCGAGAATCCGCAGATCGCCGGCGCTGATACCAGTTTCTGGATTCGCCAGGCCGTGCCGTTGATCGGCGGCGGCGGCGTCGCTCTCTCGGGCCGTAACGGGGTGCTTGCGAGCCTGCGCTCGTCGAAGGACCAGGGCCAGTCGAACTTCACCAATCCGGGCGTGGCACTGATCGGCATCGGCGCCGACTTCGACATTTCACCGCGATGGCGCGTCATCGGCAACTTGAATCAGCTCTGGTTCGCCAACACCACCGTGCTGTCGGTTCTTCGCAACCAGGGCAATATCGATCGCAATCTGGGCACCGATATCTCGGCGGCGGTACAGTACCGGCCGCTGTTCACCCAAAACATCGTGCTCAATGCCTCGGCTGCGGCGCTCATTGCCGGCAAGGGTCTGAAGCAGCTCTACGACGCCGACAGCGGCAAAACGCAATACTCGATCCTGTTCAACGTTCTGTTAACGTTCTGACCGTGCCGATTTTATTTGCCATGAACCCGCGCAACGACACCCCGGTTCGATCGCTGATCGCGATGATGGGCGCGCTCGCGCTGCTCGGGTCCTGGTGCGCATTTGGCATGGACAACGAAAAGGGCGCGACGCGGACCTATGCGCCGACTCCGCCCGCGCCGGAACGGCAGACGGCGCAGGACGCGCAGTTGCCACACAGCGACCGATCACACCACGATGCACGTCAACACCGGCGTGATTCTCGGTTGCACCGATTGCCACGGCGGCGACGTCAAAGTTCTCAAGCCGCAGGCGGCGGTACCGAAAGACGCGAGCTACCGGGCTGCCACCGACAGCGCGCACGTGCTGCCGCGGTTCCCCAAAGCGTGGAACTTTCCCTCAAGCGCCAACCCCGAACGCAGCTATACCTTGCTCAACCGCGAAGCACCGGAATTCGTGCGCTTCGTCAACCCTGGCGACTACCGCGTGGCGCGCGAGGCCTGCGGCGCGTGCCACCTGACCATCATTCAGGCGGCCGAGCGCAGCATGATGTCGACCTCCGCCATGCTCTGGGGCGGGGCTTCCTACAATAACGGGATTCTGCCGTTCAAGCGTTACATCGTCGGCGAAGCGTATACCACCAAAGGAGAGCCCGCGACGCTGGTCAATCCCGTACCGCCCACGCCTTTCATGACCGAGAGAGGAATTCTGGCAAAGCTGTTCCCGCTTCCGGCGTGGGAGACGATTCCGGTCGGCGACATCTTCCGCGTCTTCGAGCGCGGCGGCCGGGTGATATTGAGCCAGTTTCCGGAAATTGGATTACCGAACAATACCGGCGCCATCCAGAAACTCGACGAGCCCGGCCGGCCCGACATCCGCCAGTCCAATCGCGGCCCCGGCACCGGATTACGGATCGCAGTGCCCGTGATCAACATCACCAAGACGCGGCTCAATGACCCGCACATGTGGTTCCTCGGCACCAATGAGCAGCCGGGAGATTATCGCTCGTCGGGGTGCTCGGGATGTCATGCGGTATACGCCAACGATCGCGACCCCGCGCATTCCGGGCCGTTCGCCGCATTCGGCAATACGGGCAAGTCGCAGAGCGCGGACCCGACGATTCCCCGCGACGAGCCGGGGCATCCGGTCAAGCATGCTTTCATTCGTTCGGTTCCGTCCTCGCAATGCATGGTCTGCCACATGCACCAGCCGAACGTGTTCGTCAACAGCTACTACGGCTACATCATGTGGGACTACGAGTCCGACGCGCCGTTCATGTGGCCGGAAAAGCAGCGCTATCCGACCATCGCCGAGATTCGCAAGATCCTCGATCGCAATCCGGAGGAGGCGGCGATCCGCGGCAAGTGGGGCGATCCGGAATTTCTCAAGGAAGTGAGCTCGCTAAATCCCAAGCTCAAGGACACGCAGTTCGCCGATTACCACGGCCACGGGTGGAATTTCCGCGCGGTATTCAAGCGCGATCGTCACGGTATGCTGCTCGACAAGGCCGGCAAGGCGGTAGCTGACGACGATCCGGACAAGTTCAAAAAAGCGGTGCACTTGACATCGATCCACATGGAGCTCGGCTTCCAATGCGTGGATTGCCACTTCGCGCAGGACTCGCACGGCAACGGGCATATCTACGGCGAAGTCGCGGCCGCGATCGAGATCGATTGCGCCGACTGTCATGGCACGGCCACGCGCTATCCGACGCTTTTCACCAGCGGTCCCGCGTCACAGCCTTCCGGCACCGACATGTCGCTGTTACGAACCCAGGATGGCCGCAAACGCTTCGAATGGCGCGAGGGAAAGCTGTACCAGCGAGCCGCGCTCGACCCGGACAAGGAATGGGAAGTCAAACTGGTCAAGGACACGATCAATCCGGTCAGCCCCAATTACAACCCCAAGGCCGCGCGCGCCAAGCTCATGGCCGCGGGCGACTCGATGCAATGGGGCCCAGGCATCGATCCGGCCAAATATGCGCACGGCGACGACAAGATGACCTGCTACACCTGTCACCTGTCATGGACGACGTCGTGCGCCGGCTGTCACCTGCCGATCCAGGCGAACGCCAGGACCGATCGCCTGCACTACGAAGGAGGCGAGACGCGCAATTACGCCACCTATAATCCGCAGGTCGCGCGCGACGATATGTTCCAGCTCGGTCACCACGGGCCGGTCAAGGGGAGCAAGATCGCGCCCATACGCTCGAGCTCAGCACTGGTGCTTTCGTCGACCAACATCAATCGCGAGCGCATCTATATTCAGCAGCCGCCGATCGCCGCGTCCGGGTTCTCGTCGCAGGCGTTCGCGCCGCATTATCCGCACACCGAGCGGACCACCGAAACCAAGACCTGCAGCGACTGCCACGTCTCGCGGCAAAATGACAACAACGCGATCATGGCGCAGCTCTTGCTGCAAGGAACCAACTTCGTCAACTTCGTCGGATACAACGCGTGGGTCGGCGAGGAAAAGCGGATTGCCGCGGTGCAGGTCACGGAATGGGAGGAACCGCAGGCGGTGATCGGCAGCTATCTGCACCAATACGCGTATCCCGACTGGTTCGCGCAGCACCAGAAGCGTGACCTGCGGCTGCCATCGATCCAGACGCACGATACCAAGGACGCCGCGCGCTGTCTGCAATTGCGTGGCGAGTATCTGTATGTCGCCGAAGGGCGAGCCGGGATGCGCGTCTACGACGTTGCCAGCATCGCCAACAAGGGAATTTCGCAGAAGATCCTCACCGCTCCGTTTTCGCCCTGGGGTCAGAACACGCACATTGCCTCGTCGAACGCGACCTGCGTCGCGCTGCCGACCAACCAGTCGATCGCCCCGCTGCGCAACGAAGGCGAGCTGATGCGCGTCGCCAACCTCGAACAGCCGTTCCATCCCATCTACAGCTACGCTGCGATCAGCGACTCGGAGGAGGGGCTGATCCTGGTCGATATCAATACGCTCGCCGACCGCGATCCGCAGAACAACTTCCTGAGCCGCGCGATTACCTGGAACGAAAACAATATTCTGAGCGGGGCACGTCACGTGATGCTCGCCGGCCACTTCGCCTACGTGTCGGCAGATGCGGGACTGGTGATCGTCGATCTCGATGATCCTCTGAAGCCGAAGCTCACCGCGGTCGTGCCGCTCAAGGGAGCGCGGGCGGCCGCGTTGCAGTTCCGCTACGTGTTCGCGCTCGACGACGAAGGCGTGACCACCATCGACGTAACCGATCCGACCAAAGCGCGGCAGGTCGGCAGCGCGCGCGTTACACTCGCCGATGCGCGGCGAATCTACGTCGCCAGAACGTACGCCTACGTCGCGGCTGGCGCGGAGGGGCTCGCGATCATCGACGTCGAGCGTCCGGAGCTGCCGAAG
>VBDA01000235.1 GCA_005883655.1 Betaproteobacteria bacterium
CGATCCTCTATCCCATCATCAAGGCTGCCGGATTCGATCCGGTGTGGTTCGGCGTGATCCTCACCATCAATATGGAGATCGGGCTGATCCATCCTCCGGTCGGGCTCAATATTTACATCGTCAGCTCGATCGCGCCCGACGTGCCGGTCACGCGCATCATGTGGGGCACCATTCCCTACGTGATTTGCATGATGCTGCAGATCGTGATCCTGTGCATTTTTCCGGAGATCGCCACCTGGCTTCCCAATCACATGATGGGCCTGTCGCACTGAACGCATCGAAGACATGGCCTCATTGTTTGTCGTCAGCGGTCGCCGTCAGCGGATGCTAAAGCAGGGGTGGCGCGAAAAGCGGTGAACAGACGTGCGAGCTGCTCGGCGCGATCGGCGAGCAAGCCGGGAGCTTGCGCAACGCATTGCTCCAGCGTGATCGGCCCGAATGTCAGGGAAAAGCAACCTGCGAAATGGCGCGAGAGCTCCGGCAGCGCGGTACGATCGATGCCGCCGGAGATCAGCGTCGCGGGAACGCCCATCGCGGCGCCGCGGCGCGCGACGACCAACGGTGTCTTGCCCAGCAACGTTTGCGCGTCCGTGCGGCCTTCGCCGGTGATCACCCAGTTGGCGCCATGGAGTGCCGCATCGAGCCCGATCAGATCGGCGACGACTTCCGCCCCGGAGCGCATTTCTCCGCCGAGCAATTGCAGCGCAAAACCAAGACCGCCCGCGGCGCCCGCGCCGGGCCGATCGCGAGCAGCTTTTCCGAGGGCTTTTTCGACCAGCGCGGCGAAGCGCGCGAGCCTCGCGTCGAGCTCGCCGACGCGCTCAGGGCGCACGCCTTTTTGCGGGCCGAAGATGGCCGTGGCTCCGCGAGGACCGGTAAGTACGTTGTCGACATCGGACATGATGGTGATCGTCATCTGTCGCACGCGCGGATCGAGTCCGGCGGCGTCCACGGCGGCGAGCTTCGCCAGGCCTTCGGGCGTCGCGTCTACCGCGCTTCCGTTCGCATCGAGCAGCCGCAAGCCCAGCGCTGCGAGCATTCCTGCGCCGCCGTCGTTGGTGCTGGTGCCACCAAGTCCGACCATGAACTCCAGCAGCCCGCCACCGAGGAGCTTGGCCATCAGCTCGCCGATGCCGCGCGAGCTGCGTTGTTCGACGTCGATTGCAGTGCCGTCAGGATCGGTGAGGCCGACGATTTGCGCGGCTTCGATGATCGCGATCTTGCCCTCGCCGACGATTCCGTAGCCCGCTTCGACAGTCTTGCCTGCGGCGCCGGTAACGCGGGCGGTCAGACGTTGCCCGCCGCGCGAAAGCACCGCGTCGAGCGTTCCTTCGCCGCCATCGGCCATCGGACACAAGCGTAGCTCCGCGCCAGGCCACACGCGGCGCAGGCCTTGGGCGATGGCCGAGGCTGTATCCGGCGCCGTAGTCGATCCCTTGAAGGAATCGGGAGCGATGACGACGACGGGCGGGCGTGCTTGCATGTGCGTCGAGTGTGGTAAAAGCGCGTAAATGCAGACCCGGATAAGCGCGGGTGGCAGCGACTGGCTGTGCCGCCATGGTATCAGCCCAATAAGCGTGGAGAAAACGATGCGTTGTGGGTGGCGACTTTCGGCCGTCGTGTTGAGCGCCGCCTCCTTGACCGTTGCCGCGGACCGCGCTTATGGCGCCGCGGACTACGCCCGCGAAGCGCGCCTCGCGCAGGAGATCGTGCCGGCGATCGTCGTCGGTGATGCCGTCTATCTCGCGACCGCGCGGCAGCCTCGAGTGCTCGCGCTCTACACCGATGCGGTTGCTCCAGCGATTGCCAAAGCCGCGGTCATCGTCGTCCACGGCGTGGGAGTGCATCCCGACTGGGCTTTGATCAACGGGCTTCGCAGCGGGCTAGCGGAAGCTGGAATGTCGACCCTTTCGGTGCAGATGCCGGTGCTGTCGGCGGATGCACCGCGGGAGCAGTATTCGACGCTGTTTCCCGAGTCCAACGAGCGTCTTGCCGCGGCCGTTGCCTTTCTTCGCGAGCGCGGCGCGGAGCGGATCGCGATCGTCTCGCATAGCATGGGGGCATCGATGGCCGACGCGTATCTTTCGTCCTCATCGGCGGCGAAATTGGCAGCCTGGGTGCCGATCGGCATGATGAAGGCGTTCGGCTCGCGGCCGGATATGCCGGTGCTCGATGTCGTCGCCGAGCGCGATTTTCCGCAGGTGCTGGATATCGCGCCAAAGCGCGCGGCGACGCTCCCGCGCGACGCTTGCTCGAAACAGGTGCTCATCGCCGGAACCGATCACTACATGGATAACCGGCAAAAAGAGCTGGTGGCGGCGATCGTGCCATTCCTCGCCCGCGCATTCGCGGGCCAGTGCTGGCCGCCCGCTTCGCAGGGGCCAGCGTCGGGTGGCTCGCGCCTCACGTCCTCGACGTTCGACGGGATATCAATCGCCGAGTCGTCGGCCTCATGAATCGACTCGCAATTCCCCGCCGATCGCCGCTTCGCGGGGCCCCTCGTTGGGTGGCTCGCGCCTCACTGCCTATGCGTTGCTCTGCGCAGCCGATCGTTGACTGCGACCCAATCGGGACCGTCGGGCGGTGTCTCGATCCAGATTTCGTCGGCGCCGCGGGTGTCGAGGGTGCGCAGGTTGGCGTAGAGCTGCTGAGCGTAAGCCGCGCTT
>VBDA01000236.1 GCA_005883655.1 Betaproteobacteria bacterium
ACGGGACTCTATTCCCCCAAGCTCGCCGATCAACCGAGCAACGCCGCCTTCAGTCCCGATTTCGGCGCGACGAACTTTCGCGACCGTTGGTTGCTCGCCGCCAGTTACGCGCTGTCGAAGCAACTCAATCCACAGTTCCTGGTCTTTGGGGAAGCCGGTCAATCTCCGCAGATCGGCCTCAACCTCACGACGCTTGTCAATGACTCGACGGTGGCCTATGTCGAGTATTCGGCCGGACGCTCGCCCAGTCTGCTCGCGGAAGTGCATATGCCGGCGTCGGCTTCCGCATTTCGATCGCGGCTGGCGGCGGGCGCCACCTACACGACGGCAGGCAATCTCTCGCTGACGATCGAGTATGAATACAACGGGGCAGGCCTCGATCGAGCAGCCTCGAACGCGCTGCGGAGCGGGTCACCTGCGGCGTATGCCCAATACCGCATCCTGGCCGCCGAGCTCCAGGAGTTGCCGACGAAGCAAAGGGTGTTCGCAAACGTGCGATGGCAGGATGCAATGATCAACCATTTGGACCTTGCGGCTTTCGCCTATTACGACTGCCTCGACTCCAGCCGGCAGTTCTGGGTCGAAGCGCGTTATCACTGGACGAAGGTCGATCTGGCGCTTCAATGGCAGGTCAACAGCGGCTCGCCCGGCAGCGAATATGGAGCGCTCCCGGCGCGGCAAACCTGGCAGGCGCTGTTGAAGTATTTCTTCTGACAGCCCGGCTCCTGGACCGTGCGCCCGGGCCAATCCCCGTGCCTTCCGGCGGATAGCGCAGCGATTGCCGGAACGCATTGCCGGCCCACCCCTCTAAGCTCCGGCCATGTTTTCCACCCCAAAAATCATTCTTCGTCCTTTCTGCTGCTTAAGCTCCGTTGTGAGCCTCGCGCTATTGCTCGTTGCAGGGAGTGCAGTCACCGAGGCCGTAGCGGGCGGCCGGACTTGCACCAGCGCCGATACCTTCATGTTCGGCAACCGATCGGTCGGCAGCAGCGCGACGGCCACCGCGACGGTGACCAATTGCGGCGATGCGCCCTGGTCGTTCACCGACGTCAGCGTGCATCCGGCGACGGGTCCCGCATTTGAGGTGAGCACGACCTGCACGACCGGATTGACGCTCGCGCCCGGCGCGACGTGCACTGTCAGCGTTCGATTCGCGCCAAGCACCCCCGGACAAACGTCCGGAGGCTTGTGGCTGCACAACACCACGACCACGCCCGATCAGCTGATCACGTTCTACGGCCGCGGCGTCGACACACAAACTGGCAGTGCGTCGCTCGCATTCGTTCCCGCGAGCGCGGACTTCGCGGCTCAGGCCGTCGGAACCCAGTCGATGCCGCTTACCGTCGAGTTGCACAACCTGGGACCCGCGGCCTTGGTGCTGAGCGCACTTGTTCTCAATGGGCCCGGCGCGTATGACTTTGTCGTCCGAAACAGCACTTGCCAAATCGGGGCGGCAATCGCCGCCGGCGATTCGTGCCAAATGTGGTTTTATTTCCGGCCGCTGGTTGAGGGCACTCGTCGAGCGAATCTGGTCGTCGATTCTCCGCAGCTAGCATCGCTGGCGATCATGCAGATTTCCGGTGTTGCAACCACGATCACAGCGCCGACGGTCGACGTGATCGAGTTCTACAACGCGGCGATGGATCACTATTTCATGAGCTCGCTCTTGCCCGACATCGAGGCCCTGGATTCCGGGCACTTTCCTGGCTGGATACGCACCGGCCACAGCTTCAAGGCCTATCCGCAGCCGGCGACAGGTACGAGTCCGGTTTGCCGCTTCTACATGCCTGCGCCGCTGGATTCGCATTTCTATTCCGCCTCGATGGCCGAGTGCTCGGCGGTCGCGGCAAAGTATCCGACCTTCATATTCGAGGCGCCCGGTGTGTTCCATATTTCATTGCCCGACACGGCGACCGGTGCCTGTCCCTCGGCAACGGTCCCGGTATTTCGCCTCTTTAACAATCGCGCCGACGCAAATCATCGCTATACGACCGATCTCCAAATCAAGGCGCAGATGATAGGCCAGGGTTACACTGCCGAAGGTTACGGACCGAGCGCGACGATCATGTGCACGCCGCAATAAGACGACTCGCGCGCAAGGATTCACCGCCTTGACAAAATCGCCGCGGCATCGACATCGTGACATCGGAGGCCGCCAAGATCACGCGGCGGTATACGAGTCGGCGTTTTCGACATAGCGGCGCCCGCCATTGGTTACACCCGTCGAATCGCACACAAATCAACCCGCAAACAAAGGCCGTCAAAAGATCCAAATGTCCGGCCTTCCAGCCGCATGAAGCAGACGAAAAGCGGCAGGCGCTTGCACTGGCTGTTCGAGCTCGCCATATTCGTCAAGGGCGTCGACGGGGCCTTGGAAACCATAGGCGGCCTGCTGATTCTGTTCGTGCCGCTTCACTCGCTCGACTCCGTCGTCCGATGGCTCGTGGCGCACGAGCTGAGCGAGTCCCACGACTGGCTCGCCAACGCGGCGGAGCATTTGCTCGACAGCTTATCGCTCGACACCAAGCAGTTCGCCAGCATTTATCTTGTTGGTCACGGACTGGTCAAGATTTTTCTGGTCTACGCGCTGTGGCGCGAGAAGCTGTGGGCCTTTCCCGCCGCGTTGTGGTTCCTCGCGCTTTTCATCATCTACCAGCTCTACCGCTTCACCCATACCCACTCGACCGCGCTCCTGATTTTCGCGTTGCTCGATATGTGCGTCAGCTGGTTCATCTGGCGCGAATACCTGGCGCGCAAAGCGGGCCTGCAACCTGCGAGGTCCAGCAAACTGAGGTGAACTGAGGTTGCCCGCACTCGCCGCCGCCGCGT